>JALYUK010000412.1 GCA_030853805.1 Actinomycetota bacterium
ATTGGGGTGTATCCGCTGCTGGGGAATATGGCATGAACGACCATGGTGTAGAGGAAGAACAGCAGCGCCCACACGTAGTAGGGAACTGAGGCTATGACCTGGGAGGTCCCTACCAGCAACCGGTCAATCCAGGTGCCCCGGTACTTCGCAGCAAGTATTCCCAGAGTTAAGCCGGTCACGACGAAGATGAACGCTGCGCCTGCGACGATCGAAAGGGTTACCGGGAATGCTTGCTCGACCAGCTTGGTGACCGAGGTGTTCTGGTAGAACGACCAGCCCAGGCAGGGCGCACCGCAGTGGGAAGTCACCCCACCAGAACTAATGTCTCGACCAACAAATAAACCCTGCAGGTAATGCAAAAACTGGACAATCGCGGGTTGGTTCAACCCCAGGGTTGCGTTGATCTGAGCGACCCGCGCGACCGTGCAGTTCTTTCCACACAAGGCCGCGGCCGGATCACTCGGGCCGACGAAGAATATGACGAAGACAAGAGTGATTGCGGCGAAAACCACACTGGCGGCCAGCACAAGCCTGCGCAGGATATAGACCAACACGGGGACTCCTCCAATATCCAGAACGGTCCCCGTGGCGCCGACTTTAGAGCCGACACCACGGGGACCACGGGCTTAGTTGATTAACCGACCCACATCTGCGAGAAGTCCGGCTCCCCACGGTTGGCGTCGACAACCGCGTTGTGCACCTGCTTGCCGATGACGAAGTTCGTCTGGATGTAATCAGTCGGCACGGCGGGCAGATCTTGGGTCAGGATCTGCTTGTCCAACGCGCTCCACGCTGCAGCGGCCTGCGCAATCGGCATCCCGGAGATCTTCGCCATCTGGGCATCGAGCGCCTTGTTCTGCAGATCTCCGACCGCGGTACCACTCGCGACGGCCGCACTACCAAAGATGGGCGGGTACACCGAGTCGCCGGACGGCCAGTCATAGCACCAGCCCGCGGGCCCCTGACCGGTGTTCACCGGCGCGTTCGCCTTAGACAGCAATGTCCGAAGCTGCGTCTTTGACACCCCGACCGGCTTGACCGTGAAGCCCGCTGTCGTCAAAGCAGCAGCCTTGGCGCCACTGGAGGCTACCGCTTTGGGGTTATCAGTAGAGGTGTAATAGGTGATCTGAAAGCCCAGCTTGCCGGCCGCCTTCAGCATGGCCTTTGCTTTGACTGGGTCGCCATTTCCCTGCCCCGTCAGGCCAGGTAGGCCCACCCCGTAAGACTTGAAGCCAGGCAGCTGTGGTGGTGCCAACGTGGTTGCCGGTTTGAAGGACAGCGTGGTCTCACCGGCTGCCTTCCGCATCTGATCAAACGGGTACGCCACGGCATAGGCCTTGCGAACCGCGAGCGGGATCTTGCGAGTGTCCATGTTGGCGAAGTACTCGCAAGGCGAACCACCGGTGACAAGTTGCGATTTGTTATTGCCCTGGACCTTCGCCAACTGCGTCACGTCCACACCACCAGCGCTGAAGTTGATGCTGGTGGCGTAGGCACCGTTACTGCCCAGCACAGCGGCCTGGTTGGTGGCGTCAGTGGCAGTGAACTTGAAATCGTAGGCATTGACGTACTGGTGACGGGCCGGGTCGCTGGTGGCGACCCAGTACGGGTTCTTCTTTAACGTCAGTTCGCTACCGCTGGTGTACTTATCGAACATGTAAGGGCCGGTAGCGACCGGGTTGTTGCCGTATTGGGCCTTGGTGTCCAACGCCTGCGGAATCGGCGAGACCTGGCTGAACGAGACGTAATAGGGAAGAGTGGGCCACTTCTTGGCCAGGTGGAAAACGACGGTGCTGTTGTCCGGCGCCGTCACGCCCTGGAAGTTCTGCGGGCCGGTGAAGGGCCCCTTGTAGGTGTCACCGCCCTTGAGGTATGTCTCTACGTAGGTCGGACCGCTGGCAGCGACGGAGCCCTGCGCAAAGGAGCGCTTCACAGCGTAGACGTAGTCGGCAGCCATTATCGGCTTGCCGTTGGAGTACTTCTGGCCGGGCTTGAGCTTGAAAGTCCAGGTCAAACCGTCCGCAGACGTGGTGCCCAGGTTGGTGGCGAGGTCAGGCACCAACACCGATTTACCGTCCTGAACCCGGTACGTCGTCAGGCTTCGGGTGACAAGTTGCGACAAGATCGCGGCCGTATCCGAGTAGTAGTTCGCGCTCGGGTCGAAACCGTTAGCGGCCGGTGGCGTCGACTCGTAAGCAGTCAGGGTGCCGCCCTTCTTGGCGCCGGCGATATCCGGCGCGGGCCCCTTCGCGGTGGCATCGAACGCGACATTTCCGCCGCTTGCTTTTGCGGTGGAGGATGACCCAGTGGCCTTACTTGCGTTACCTCCGGGGCTGCCCCCACAGGCTGCCAGCGAAAACGCTCCCACCGTTGCCAGCGCGGCGACCTTTGTCCAGCGCATATCTGAACTCCTTTTTGTGATGATTCCACTGCGGCGGATACGCCCAGCGGAGGGGTCCGTCGCGGTTATCGACGGGTATTGGGGTTGAAAGCGTCACTGACCGCATCCCCGAGCAGGCTGAGTGACAACACCAGCAACACGACGCCGCCTAGTGGTATCCACAACCACACCGGGTCGAGCTGGAAGTAGCTCTGACTCTGAGAGATGGTCAGCCCCCAGTCAGGGGTCGGATCGGCGATACCGACACCGAGGTAGGCAAGACCCGCCTCAGCTCCTACAAACGCAGGGATCGCCAGAGTAAGAGAGACCAAGATGACGCTCGTCAGATTGGGCAGGATCTCTCGGAAAAGGATGCGCCGCGTGGGGACTCCCAGCGCGCGAGCCGCTTGCACGAACTCGCGCTCTCGCAAACCCAGTACCTCACCGCGGATCAGCCGCGCGAGACCGGACCAGAAAAAGAAAATCAGCACAAAGATCAGCGATCCGAAACCAATTTCCTCACGCTGCGTCGCGGATATCTGGTCGGGTGTGCCGAAGTAGGTCGACACCACCGGGACCAGCGCTATCGCGAAGACCAGGAATGGAAGGCTCAGGACGAAGTCGATGAGCCAGCCGATCACCGCGTCGATCCAGCCCCCGAAGTAGCCAGCGATCAAGCCGGCCACTGTACCGACGATCGTCGTGACAACAGAGGCACTAATCGCGATGATGAGCGATGGACGCACTCCGTAGACGAACCGAGCGAAAAGGTCTCGGCCACGACCGGGCTCGATCCCGAACCAGTGCTGGGAATTGAAGTAAAAATCGGGCAAACCATTGGCGTTGAGCAGCTGGGGGTTTGGTGTGTACGGGTCTTGGCCCTCCAGGTGTGCCAGCACAGGCGCAAAAACACCCATCAGCAAGAAAAACACGATCACCCCGAGTGAGATCATCGCGATCTTGTCCTTGCGAAGTCGGCGCATCGCGATCTTGACGGGCGATTTACCTGCCGAGCCGAACTGGTAGCTGGCGTCCAAGGCCTCACCGCCACCCGGACCCTGCTCAGCGACCTCTAGCGCACTGTTGGGATCCAAGCCAGGCTGCGACGTCATACGCACTCCTTCGCACCGAACGGCAGACCAGGATCCGCTCTACCGGCTCAGTAGAACCTCAGGTCATGAGGTTCGCCACGGCGCCAACGCCCCTGGTGTGGACAAGAGGTAATCTGTCACGACTGAACGACTAATCGCTTGATAGACGTCAATTGGTTACCGAACTGTTACTGACCCTTCACCAACGGGGTGTGGTTCGGCTCGGAATCCTCCGCTTGCGAGCAGGGATCTGGCGATGTAGTTGGTCAGATTGCGGAAGCCGACGGCTGAGCCGCGCCGGCGTCCCAGGCGCCCGTTGATGGCCTCGGAAGGGCGTTGCTGCTGCCGGGGCGTCCAAAGTAGGCCAACACATCACCGGCACGCTTTTTAAGGGTTCCTCCTAGGGTGATGAGCTCGGTCGACGGGGCGGGAACATCGTGGCTGACCGACGCGATCAGCTGGGTCATAAGCCTGCGCGCGACGGCGTGGTCGGGCGCCCGGCGGGCGACGACCATCCGCCGACAGATGCCCCACGACGGTTCTACTGACAGGTGCGCCTCGATCGCGAATAGTGCTTCCAACCGCCCGGCTTACTTCTGCAGCGATCACGGAGGAACGAATGGGGTTGCGCGCGTCAGGCGAGACTGTTGCGATGACCGAGTGGCCGACCTGCACACTGACCGATTGATCCTGCACCCCATCGATACCGATGAGGCCGAACGCATCATCGCCCGCCAACCAGGCCCACAAGATTCATGGGCAAACGACTTTCCCTTCGATGGCGACCTCATCGCCGCCACGATGTTCCTGCGCGCGACCACCGCGCTCGGTGACCAACAACCCTTCGGTCATTACGTCATCATCCGAACCGCAGACGGCCTAGCGGTGGGCGGAACCGGATTCAAAGGTCAGCCGAGCAACGGAACAGCCGAGATCGGCTACGGGCTCGCCCCATCCGCCCGTGGGAACGGCCTCGCCGCGGAGGCCGCACGAGCCCTCGTCGACCTCGCTGGCGAGCAGGGAATCTCGCGCGTCACCGCCGACACCCACAAAGACAACACTGCCTCCCAACGGACCCTTGAGAACGCCGGCTTCACAAAGACCGGCCACAACGGAGATCTGCTCCTCTACGAGATGGACATCTAAACGCGCCACATTCGACGATGGCGACCGCCACAACGCACGCAGATTGGCAGGACAAGACACCTGGCGAAACGCCCACCCCAAGCACGCCAGCGGGAACACAGCACCAGAGGCACACCTCGAGGCCGACCCAACGGACGAACGACGTGCGGTGCACCGCGGCGCTCTTTCATCGCACCGATCAAAGCCGATACTCCTCGTCGCAAGAGGATCCCGTTACGGCAATGGCCGGACGGCGGCGAGAACCGGGCCCAACTCAGCGAACGCTCACCGGTGCATCAATCTGTCACCGCAGCGCGCGACTATGGATGTTATGGGCGCGTGCCGATGTTTTGTGTGAGCCGCAGCAGGTAGCCGTCTGGGTCTTGTACAGCGAACTGACGGACCCCGACCGTGTCGCTGGCGCGGTCATACCAGCGTTCCTCGACGGGAAGAAATAGTGTGTGGCCGGCCCGGGCCAACGCAGCGCGGACCGTCTCGAGGTCGTCGACGTCGATGGACAGGTTGATTCCCCGACCGTAAGGCTGGGTCAGTTCCGCGCGAGGGTAGAGGCGGTCGTGGGTGTGCGGCTGCTCCAGCATCAAAACAGCGTCTCGTCGTGTCAGGCAGACGAAGCGTTCATCGGGGCGTTGGTAGTCGATGGTGAATCCGAGGTGGCGATAGAACGCCAGACTTGCCCCCAGGTCGGAACAGATGAGCTCAGGAATCAGGGACGGCACGAACAGCGACCTTAGCGATGTCCTCCGCCAACCTCTGGGATCTCATCCGACACCGATGGCCGATCGCCTACCGGCGTTGGCTTCTCGTTCTCAGGTGCGGCAGCGATCGTCGGCAACCTGCAAAGCCTGTCTTGATGAAGCGATCAGGGCGTCGTCGCTTCCGC
>JALYUK010000420.1 GCA_030853805.1 Actinomycetota bacterium
CCACCGCCGACGTCGACAACGACGCCTTGGAAAACTCACCCCGGTCGAATTTGAGATGATCTACACGACCGCAAACGCGGCCTAAGAACAACCCACCCCGAGTGTCAACCAAACCTGGGGCAGTCCCGGTCATGAATGTGTGGGTGGCGTAGCGGGTTGCTTTGGCTCGTTCGGAATGAGCGATCGCGTCCTCGACCGCGAGTGGTTCCAGCGTGAGTTCCTCGGCGAGTTCCTGCAGGAGGCGGTGATCGGGGTCGCACAGGTCCACCCAGGTCAAGGTGTCCTGATCGTTGAGGTAGTCCGATATTCGGGCGAAGTCGAACTCCTCTGCGACCACCTTGCCGCCGCGCCATACACGTCCCCGAACCTTCGCATCACTGGTTTGCACGGTCTCAGTGTGCCCGCGATACAACTGGGCGCACCTACGTGCCGACCATGGATCGCGATGCGTGTTGTTTTTTGCGCTGGACGTGAAGTCGCTCGACGCTTTCTGGGGGTCGCACCCGGGTGGTATGGCAAATCACCTTGTTTTAACGTCGGTGTTGCGTGATGGGCGCTGGGCGCAGAACCGGTTTCGGCGCCTGCGTTACCTGCTTCTGGTGGGAGCAAGTCCCGTGTCAGAAGGAAATCTGCTCCCCCATGACAACTGTGCGGTTCACGGGTAGGCGGAAGTAGTCGACGGGGGACGCGGCGTTGTGCGCCATACCGAGGAAGAGTCGTTTGCGCCACTGCGGCATGTTCGAGTCACCGGTGCCGTGCACCGTGATGCGCGATACGTAGTAGTAGGCCTCGTCCGGTTCGATGGGTACCCCCTGTTCCGCAGCGAGTTTCAATCCCTGCGGGATGTTCTGGTCGTCCTGGAATCCGTAGTGCAGCGTGATCTGACTGATCGAGTCGTGCGCGTCGCCCATGGGGTCGAACTGAACCTGATCATTGGGTGCCACGTGCGGGATGTTTTCCGACACGGTCGAGACGATGAACACGTTGTCGTGGATGACGTGGTTGAAGTTGGCGTTCTCCCGGAACGCCAACGGCGTCGTCGCCCGGTCCGGGTGCAGGAAGATGGCCGTCCCGGGCACCCGGGTGACCGGGTCGGTGTGTAGCCAGTCCAGGAAGGGTTGCATCGGTCCTTCGAGTTTGACTCTGCGCTCGGTGATGATCGCGCTGCCCTTGCGCCAGGTGAACATGACCGTGCAGATCGCCAACGCGATCAGCAGGGGCAGCCACCCGCCGTGCAGGACCTTGGTGAGGTTGGCGGCGAAGTAGGTCAGTTCCAGGACACCGAACACGATCCCGACCAGCAGCATCTTCCAGCGCGGCCACTTCCACACCGAGTCGGCGTACACCAGGAAGAGCGTGGTCGTGATCAGGAACGTCCCCGTGACCGCGAGCCCGTACGCGGTGGCGAGCTTGGCCGAGGACCGAAAGAGCACCAGTAGAACCATCACCCCGATATACAGCGCCCAGTTGATCGCCGGGATGTAGATCTGACCACTGCTGTGTTCAGAGGTCTGTCGCACGGTCATCCGGGGCAGGTATCCCAGCCGCGAGGCCTGCCGCGAGACCGAGTATGCGCCGGAGATGACAGCTTGGGATGCGATGACCGTGGCCATCGTCGCCAGGATCACCAGCGGAATCTGGGCCCAGCTCGGCGCCATCAGGTAGAAGGGGTTGCTGATGCTTTTGGGTGACTGCACGATCAGCGCGCCCTGACCGAGGTAGTTGAGCGTCAGACACGGGAAGACCAGGAAGAACCATGCCCGGCGGATCGCGACCGGCCCGAAGTGACCCATATCGGCATACAGCGCCTCGGCGCCGGTAATGGTCAACACCACCGCGCCCATCGCCACGAACGCGATATACGGGTGATCGAGCACGAAGAACACCGCGAATGACGGCGACAGGCCCTCGATGATCGACGGTTGCGAGACGATCTTGCTCAACCCCATCAGCCCCAGGGCCACGAACCAGACCACCATGATCGGGCCGAACAACCGGCCGACCACGTGCGTCCCGAACCGTTGTCCCAGGAATAGCAGAGTGATGATGACCGCGCCCACCGGGACCACCACGTGCGCCAGGGACGGGGTCGTGACCTCCAGGCCCTCGATCGCCGAGAGCACCGAGATGGCCGGCGTGATCACGCTGTCGCCGTAGAACAGTGAGGCCCCGAGCACTCCCAGGATCATCACCAGACTGAAGCGTTTGCCACCGGAGGGCACGTAGCGTCGGGCCAGAGCTGCCAGCGCCATCACCCCGCCTTCACCGTCGTTGTCGGCGCGCAGGATGAACAGCACATATTTGATCGACACCACGACGGTGATCGACCAGAAAACCAGCGAGATCACCCCGAAGACGTCGCTACGAGTGGCCGAGACGGCGTTGCTATCAATGGAGAAGACCGTCTGCAGTGAATAGAGCGGGCTGGTACCGATATCACCGAAAACGACCCCGAGCGCACTCAGAGCCAGCGCCGCACCCCCGCCGTGGTGACTGGAGGGCGCCGGTGGAACCGCCACGGCGTCGGGCACGGTATTCGCAGCTGTCATAAATGGATTGTGCGCTGTGGGGGAACCTCTCGGTGCGCAGACCTGTTCACCAGGTAACAGACCAGCAGTTTCGTCGATGTCATCCCACCCGGACGCATCACCACTGACAGATGCCCTGCGCTACCAATTCCCACGCTGGGTGCACCCCACCCGTGCGTCCTGCACCCGCGTTTGCCGGATATGGGATCCTGTCACTCTGGAACTACCACGGCTTCGTTGTGCATCCAGGTACAGCGGCCATTCCTTCGACTCCCACGCGGAACCGACCCAAGGAGTCCAATATGTCTAAATCCACATCGAAATCTAAGTCCAAGGCCACGTCCAATGGGAAGAACAAGCACGGCGCGAAGACGGTGGGCCTAGCGCTCACCTGGCTCGACGCGCCCGCCGAGCATGACTACCCCTCTGCGGCCTCGTTTCTGAACCTCATTGCCCCCACCGCCCAGATCGATGTCATCACGGCACTTCTGTCTCATGCGCCGACAGTCCACCAGGCAGCGAAAGACATCCTGCGCGCGGCCGGACTGCCGCTTTTGCCGGTGACTGACCCTGAAGTCAGCAAAGACCTCGCCCGCGTCAACGACGGTGTCTGCCTCTCACCGATCCTGCTCGTCCGTGGTGACGCCCAGACCGGCCGGGCGTTGGTGGTCGCCGATGGATACCACCGCGTCTGTACCGCCTATCACCTCGGTGAGAACTCCGCGATCCCCTGCCGAATTGTCGACCTACCCGCAGCCATCGCCTAACTCCCACGACCGAGCGCTACGAACCAGTGGCGCATTCCTTTATTGCGGTGCACCCAGGCTTCCTTGCGCTGCCTTCCGGCCGCCCGGGTCGCCGCCTGGCCCGCGCAGGACATAGGCAAAACCGACCGCAATGACAGCCCCGAGGAACGGCGCGGTCAGGTAAATCCACACGTCGGCGAGGTGACCACTAACGATGGCCGGGCCCAACGAGCGGGCCGGGTTCATCGATGCGCCACTGACCGGACTGGACCACAACCCGGCCAGCGCGATGTACCCCGAAACGCCCAACGCTGACAACGCTCCGAGATTCTGCGCAGTGGAGGCCGTACCAAGGATGGTCGACACCAACCCGACGCTGAGCACCAGTTCAATCACAAACGCTTGGCCCGCGTGGAAACCCGGACCTGGCAGCGTCGCCCCCAAATGGCCGACATTGCCGAATGTCACTCGCAACAGGCCCGCCGCTGCGACAGCGCCCACCAGCTGAGCCGCGACGTAACCCGGCACCCGCTTCCACCCGAAATCCCGACGCAACGCGAACGCGATCGATACAGCCGGGTTCAAATGTGCACCCGACACCGCTCCCATGAACAAGATGACCGCCAGGACGGTCAGCGCCGGCGCTACGACCTGCGCGCCTCGACCGATCTGCCCACCTGTGCGTGCGTCGATCACGCCGCCGCCGGCACCGACCAGCACGAGAAGGAACGTGCCGAATAACTCACTGAAGAGTCTGCGCCACTCATAGTCCATGTTGGTGAAGTCGCGCGCCCACACTGGCTCACCCTCAAGAAGCCTGGCATTGACACCCAACGCAGCTCTCGAACCCCTGCGCGCCGCGGGACCACGCAACCCCACCGCGTCGCCATCATCGGGTCCAGCATCATTCGGGCGGTTAGACGACGACATGCGGTCATGATGCCAGCGGCATCGCCCCGAAGCACGAACACGCCGCAGCACGATCCGCTTGCGGCGCGCACGAGCGCGGTGGGCAGGGCCGCCCACTTCTATCGTGTCCGAATGGGATTCTTAGACAACCTTCGTGGCGGCGTCACGGATGACCGGAACGATGACTTGGTGCAGGTTCGGATGAGCGCGCACGCCTGCCCGCAGTGCGGGTGCATGGTGGCGCTCGACCTTGCTCGTGCGCATTGGGCTTGGCATGACCTGATCGAGAACGGCAAACCGCCCGAGCAGCGCCAGTAGAGGATCCCGTTGCGACTATTGGTGGGTCGGTTCGATCGACGACCACGGTGGTGCTGATTGATGGCTGTATGTAGTTCTTCTTGCGATACGGCGCACATGTTGACTCTGGGATAGGTTCAACGATCCTGTGAGTGGTTGCATAGTCTGATGAGTGGTTCGTCGATGTTTTCGTGCCTATCTCGTTGTTTGCCTACCCGAAGGCGTACACCCCGCCTGACCGTGAGGATGAGTACACCCGGCCGTTGAGCACGATGGGTGCGCTGAACACTGGGCCAGCGATCTTGGTGCCGCTGTTCCACAGCAGGGCGCCGGTTGCCGCGTTCAGGGCCACCACTTGCT
>JALYUK010000431.1 GCA_030853805.1 Actinomycetota bacterium
TCACTACCCAGACCATCCGGCACACCCCACTGGCGGCTTCGGCCAGAGTCATGGGGCTGATCGACTGGGGATCGTAGACCACGATGACCCGTCGGCTGGAGGCGGGCTCAGCGACGCCACCTTGCTCGCCAATCGGCATAGGGATCAAACTAGTGCAGCGTCAGGCAACGTTGGCTTTGTAGGTCCACCATTTGGGGGCGTGGATCGCGCACTCTGAT
Organism: Actinomycetota bacterium; assembly: GCA_030853805.1. Taxonomy (GTDB): domain Bacteria; phylum Actinomycetota; class Actinomycetes; order Actinomycetales; family Dermatophilaceae; genus Allobranchiibius. Next base: position 219 of record JALYUK010000431.1, read on the forward strand.
TCGAGGTGCTGTTTGGAGCTACCCCGGTTGGGTTGTCACTCCCGACTTGAGGGATAATGATCCCTTGGAACGAAGGAGTGGTTTTGAGTGGCCAGAGCAAAGAGGTCGTTTTCTGTCGAGTTCCGCGAGAGGGCAGTGGCGTATGTGGTCGACCAGCACAAGTCGATCGCAGGCGCAGCCAGGGAGCTCGGTATCGGCGAATCGACGTTAGCGAATTGGATTAAGACGGCGGAGACGGGCCGGTCAGGTGAGGGTCTGGTGTTGCCGGTAGAGCGAGACGAGATGCGCCGTTTGCGCGCCGAGAACCGCGAGCTGCAGATGCGAGTGGAGCTCCTAAAAAAAGCGACGGCCTACTTCGCGAGCGAAACACAGAACTGATCTTTCGGTTCATGCACGCGGAGCAGGCCCACTTCCCGATTGCTTTTATGGCCCGCGAGTTCGCCGTGTCGCGCCAGGGGTACGCGAAATGGGTGAGACGTCGAAGCGCTCCGCTCGGGCCTCGAGCCGCTAGCAACGAGGCGCTGCGCGCGGAGATCGAGCGGATCTTTTTGGCCAAGCGGTGCCGATACGGGGCGCCGAGGATCACTGCCCAGCTCCGCCGCGAGGGCTGGGTGGTCGGTGAGAACCGGGTGGCGCGACTGATGGTCGAAGCCGGCCTGGCTGGCCGCCAAGCGAAGCGGTGGCTGCCGCGCACCACCGAGACCGACCCCGCTTCCAAGCCGGCCGCCAACCTGGTCAACCGCGATTTCGCCCCCCAGGGTCCAGATGCCCTGTGGGCGACCGACATCACCTACCTGGCGACCGGTGAGGGCTGGCTGTACCTGGCCGCGATCGTTGACTGCTACAGCCGGGCCGTGGTCGGCTGGGCCATCGCCACACACATGCGCGACGAGTTGTGTATCGCCGCTTTAGACGATGCCATCGCCCGCAGAAGCCCGCCGGCGGGGCTGATCCACCATTCTGATCGAGGCAGTCAATACACGAGTCACAACTACCAAAAGCGTCTCCGAGATAATCACATCATCAGTTCGATGAGCCGGAAAGGAAACTGTTGGGATAACGCAGTTGCCGAAAGTTTGTGGGCTACCATTAAGCGAGAACTCACCGACGGAGAGAGCTGGGTTACAAGAGCCGAACTGGTAGCGGCCCTGTTCGAGTACATCGAGGTGTTCTACAACCGTGAAAGGCTGCATTCCTTTCTTGACAATGCGACCCCCAAAGAGTATGATGACCAGTACCGAATGTCATTGCTTGAGACAGCAACAGGGTGACACCAATACCGGGGGAACTCCAGTTTTTCGGATCGGAGGTGGTGGTGTCTCGGGACGGTTTGCGGGTTCGGGAGATCTCGAACGATGAGGGAAACCGGTTGTTACGGATTGTGCGGCGTTCGTCGGGGTCGGTGGTGACGTGGCGGCGGGCGCAGATGGTGTTGTTGTCGGTGCAGGGGATGGATGTGGCCGGGATCGCCAAGGTCACTTTCACCAGTGCGGACCGGGTGCGTGAGGTGGTCAACAACTTCAATGATGACGGGTTCGATTCGCTGTACCCCAAGTACGCCGGTGGCCGTCCCCCGATTTTCACGTTGCCGCAACGCCAGCAGATCAAGAAGATCGCTTTGTCCCGTCCGGGCGATCACGGTCTGCCGTTTTCGACGTGGAGCTTGTCCAAACTGGCCGAGTTCCTCGTCGCTGAGGGGGTGGTCGACGACATCAGCCATGAGGGCCTTCGGGTTCTGCTCCGTAAGGAGGAGGTGTCGTTTCAAGCCGTGAAGACCTGGAAGCAGTCCACCGACCCCGACTTTGAGGCGAAGAAGAACCGGGTGCTCGAGCTGTATGACATCGCCGAAGGCAAGGCGGAGCGTGGGCTGGGTGATCCGACGGTGGTGTTCTCGATGGACGAGTTCGGGCCGCTGAATCTGTTGCCCCGTCCCGGCAAGCAGTGGGCGCCGGTGGTGCGACGCAAGTCCAAAGGTTCGACCGGGTCGCCGCGGCGGCGCCGGATACGGGCCACCTACAAGCGCACCCAGGGGGTCCGTCATCTGCTCGCTGCGCTCGACATGAACCGAGATCGGCTCTACGGGCACATCAAGGCGAACAAGAAGCGCACGACGTTTTTGGAGTTCTGCCGCTACCTGCGGTCGTTGTATCCGCCCGAGGTTCGTATCGCCATCGTGATGGACAACTTCAGTCCTCACCTGTCGACCAAGAAAGACGATCGGGTCGGTCAGTGGGCCGAGACCAACAACGTGGAGTTGGCCTACGTGCCTACCAACGCTTCGTTCCTCAATCGGATCGAGTGTCACTTCACGGCGTTGCGCTACTTCGCCCTCAACGGCACCGATCACCGCAACCATGAGGAGCAGAACTCGATGATCCGCCGTTACATCGCCTGGCGAAACCGCCACACCCACGACGAGGGACTTCGTGCCATTTCATTGCGCGCAAAGGTTGCCTGACGCGGCACTAGTCAGGGTCCGGGTACTGCTCGCACGGCAGTCAGTGACAGCGGATCTCGAAACATTCGTCGGATGATGGGCCAGGTTGGCCTTCAACTAGGGTCGGTGGTGGTGCGCCGGGAAGCCTGGTCGGCATGTCTTAACCG
>JALYUK010000449.1 GCA_030853805.1 Actinomycetota bacterium
CACCACCATCGCGCAATAGCGCCCAGGCACCCCCAGGCCATCCGTACGGCATTCCGATGCTGCCGGAGTTGATGACCAACCGCCGGTCCACCATGCGCACGAACGGCATGTGGGTATGCCCGCACACGACCGTCCGCACGTCGGGATCCACATCGGTGAAAACTTCTGCCCAACGCTGCAGGCGGGTGTCAACCAGAACTATTTCCTCATCGTCTCGAGGGGTGCCGTGGCAGAACAGCACTGGTCCAAAACCCTCGACGGGCACCACCACGGGGTGAGGCAGGCCATCGAGGAGCTCGATGTGCGCACTCGATAGTTGCTGCGCGGCCCACAAGGAAACCGGGTACGCCGCTTTGACCTTCGAGGGTTCGCCGTGAGCCAGCGCGACCAGCTCACGGTCGGCGTTACCACGTACCAACAACGCTCGTTCGCCCAACTCCAGCAGGCAATTCAAGACCTCCGTTGGTTGCGGGCCGGCAGCGTGATCACCGGTCATCACGACCAGATCCGCAGCAACTACGTCGGGCTCGGCCAATACTGCTTCCAGCACCGGCAGCACCCCATGGATATCGGACAGGACAGCAACGGTGGTAACCACGCCTCCAGGATCAGCGACGTGCCGGCCTTGTGACAAGGCAGTGGAGAGGCGCCAACCCGAGTTGATCGTTTCCACCCGGACTAAAATCGCCATACCCGGTCATCGATCGGTGACCGGAACATGGTGATCGCGCCGGTGATGCTCGATGTTGCTGGGCTATTCCCTAGTGCGCAGTCGTAGGGACCCAGCACTCACCAGCACTCGGCGCGGATGAAGTTCGCGGCTGGCTGCTTGACTTGTTGCGCCACCCGCATCGTGAGGTCCATGTCTGCAAGACGTGCCTTCCGCAAATTCGTCAGCCGACTTGGTGTGCATCCCAGCTCCGCGGCCAAAGCCACCCAGGTGAGCTTCCGCTCCAGCCGATGCTCGTCCAGCGACGCGTGCAACTGACTTAAATCCCAACGCAACCGGCGGTCCGGGCCGGCCTGCGGCAGAGCGACATCACCGACATCGACGACAGGACCGGTCAAGAAGTCCTCCGGCGCGCACCGAATCCATCGCAAGATGATCAGCGCGTACTGGCATGACATCGTGCCCCGCTGCGCGGTACGGACCAAAGCTCCCGGGCACAGCCCATCGTCACAAAGCTGAGCGTTCAGGTCACTGGACTGCTCCCACAGCTCTAGGGCCAACACGTTCCAGTCGAGATCGCGCCTGGAGCGCTGAGCGTCTAATGCGGCGATCATCGCTTTGCCGTCGAAAAGGACCTTCTCACTCACGGGCACGAACCTAGCGCGGGAGAGACGGCAAAAGTAGGTTCATCGACGAAGGAATGACCCCTCGTAGCGCGATCCTCGCCACGGCCGGGATCCCCGCGGCACTTCCGGACCACCAATCGCTGTCCAGTCAACACTGCGCCTCTGGCGACCCACCCCAAATCCTCTCAATTTTACGGACGCGATGGGTCCGGTCTCGGCCAGGCTGTGCTGCGTCCGACCTAGGATCACGTCATGCGCTGCGCGGTCATGCTCCGAGGAATCAATGTCAGCGGTCACCGAAGGGTGCCCATGAATGAGCTCGTCGCCCTGTGCGAAGAGTTGGGCTTCACCCACGTCCAGAGCTACCTGCAGAGCGGGAACCTGGTGTTGGACGCGGGCCGCGCTGATCCGGGAACTGTGGTCACGAAACTGAGGAAGGCGATCGAGGAATCGTTCGGCTACACCGATGTTGACGTGTTGTTGAGAGATGCCGGACAACTCACCGGCATCATTGCGGACAACCCCTTCTTGGTCGAAGGCGCCGACCCCAAGACTCTGCATGTCACCCTGCTGGGCACTGCGGTGAAGCCCGCCCTGAAGGATGACGGCAGTTATGCACCCGACGCGTTCCGCTCCGCTGGCCAGAACGTGTACGTCTCGTGCCCGGATGGCTACGGACGCACCAAACTCAACAACCAATTCTTCGAAAAGAAGCTCGGCGCGCGGGCCACCACGCGCAATTGGCGCACGATCACCTCGCTGGGCGGGCTCGTCTTCAGCTAGTGCCCACCGGCCTGGGCGCTCAGGACTGAAAAGCCCGGCGCACCGACGGATGGCCGCTCGATTCCACCGATGGCGAGCTGGCTTTGCTATCGATCAACTGGGATCGGGCGCTGGTTGTGCTCACCCATGCCGACGAGGTGCAGTTCGGCGCGCCGGATCCCAATCCCGTCCCGGTCATCGATCCCGTTACGGGCCGGCCACCGCAGATCATTGCTCGGGAAGCGCGAGGGCCGATTCGTAGTCGCGGCGCCCGTGGAAGATCCCGAGGATCGACACCACGTCATCCGCTATCGCGAAGGCGATCACTGTCCGCTTCTTGAAGCTCGTTGTCCGAAGGCCCGGCCTGATGTCATCGCGAGTGGCTCCCCGGATGGGATAAACCGCCAAACCCTCGCAATAGTCGATGATCTGGGAGATGTACCGGTCCGCGATTTCTGCGGTCGCCGCATCTGCGATGTACCGATACATCTCGTCGAGTTGATCTTCAGTTTCCGGCGCGAAGATGACCTGGTAGGTCACCGCGCCGGGCGGCGAGCTGACAACCGCTCCCGCAGCTGACCAGCTGTCACGCCGCGTGACGGGTCGGCAGTCAACGCGTCAAAAGCGGATGCGACCTCACCGCGCAGCCACTCCTCGACAGCGACATCACGGGCGAAAAGGGCGCGCAGCCCATCGCGAATTACTTCGCTTTCACTGGCGTACTCCCCAGCCTGGACGCGCTCTCGCAACGCCTCAGCCATCTCGTTGGGAAGCGTGATGCTCAACTGTCGAGTCGTTCTCATGCCACCACTCCTTAAGTAGGATTTAATCCTACTCGCACCAAGGTCGGGTAGCCCCGCCTCACACCTGCGAAGCGGCAGCAGGGATACCATCCCGGTCGCCGATCCAGTTACGGCGGTGCACGGCGGCGCTTGGACCACCCCCGTGGGTGTTCCAAACCTGAACTAATAACAGTGGACTACCGTCGGTCGACGTGATCCGACCCGCCAGCATTGCCATTCTCGTGATCCTGGCCCTGTCAGGATGCTCCTCGTCCGGTGCGACGCCAGGATCTACGACGTCCGGTGCGACGCCAGGATCTACGACACAGGCTGCGCACCCAACTACGACTGCATCGAGCCAACGTCCGCAGTCCTCAAACCCGACGGCTGCACCTTCGAACAACGTGACGTCGTTGGGCGCGGCATTAGGGAACAAGATCGGTCTTTATGCGGCGGCTCGCGCAGCAGGGATGACCAGCGCGACCAGCATCGACACCCTCGCGTCTCGGCTGTGCTCACGGCTCACGGCAGATCACACACCGTCTGGTGGCTCGAAGATCGGCCCCTGGCTTGCCAACACGTACAACCTGCACGGAAACGCCGCCGCGCTGGTTGCGGTGGCAGCCATCAAGGCCGACTGTCCTCAGTTCGACAACCTCGTCGGCCAGTAGTCGCCCTCGCCACCCGTAACGCCCGGTGATCCGCTTCGTCACTTGCCAGGCCTCGGTTCCGTCCGCGACGGTGTCGAAATCGCTGCCACACGATTTCGGGCGCCACGGTCGCGCGATCTGGGCTTGGACGACCGTCTCTGTCACCGGTCAACCATCCTCTGCGGGACGACCTCGGTTGCGTCCTCGGGGAGTCGCAGCTTCACCGGGGATGGTTCGCCC
>JALYUK010000450.1 GCA_030853805.1 Actinomycetota bacterium
CCTCGTCGGCCTCCTTCCGAATGGCCAGATGGTGACTATCGACGCTGGTCACCTCGTGCACGCCACCCAGCCCGACGCGTTCATTCACCAGCTGGTGACGTTCCTGGGCAAGTAGCTCGCGACGGCCGAGGAAACTCTGTTCCTACCCGCTGAGAGTCAGTCGCTCGTCCCGATCGTCGATGGGTAATCGGAATGCTGCGGATGCCGATCCCTCAGCAGACGGGCCTGGCGCGCATCATGAGTGAGAAGGTAGCTTGATGATTTTCCATGCCTTGATAGAGACCGACACCGCGGGGATCGTCAAGCGTTGGAGCCTAGGCGCCGAGGAGTTGTTCGGCTACTCGGCCAGGGACGCGGTTGGGCGCAAGGTGGACTTCATCGTTCCCGAACATCTGCGCGAAGCCCACTGGGCGGGCTTCCATCGCGCGATGGACGAACCGGTTATTAAGGATCTGGCAGCGGACCTCCCGGTACTGTGCGCCGACGGTGCGATCCGGCCTTTCCCCGGTCGACTGCTAGTTCTCAGCGACGGACTCGGAACAGCACTCGGTGCTATCGCCATCTACGCAAGCGAGGGTACGACCGGGGTGCATCCGTTCGGTTGAGGATCGCTGACCGGAGATAAAGCTCACCGGTCAGCGATCGGCAAACGGTGCGTCGTCGTGGGTGTCCCGTATAGATCACCTCTGCGGACTTTCATCCGACGTGCTCGATGCTCGGCCCGTCCGGGTCTCATCCGTCGCCGGTGACCGTTCGATTTGCGGGACGCGGGGAGTCCCGGTTGGTGCGTTTTCCAGATGGCCTTGGCGATTGCAGCGGAGATGGTGCCGCGTCGAGCTGGGTCTGGGCGGAGGTTTGCTGGCTGCAGGAAACCTCGAGTGTTCACTGAAGCTGAACCGTGTTGTCGGAGCGCGAGTCTGGACCATCGGGAGATTAGTCAGACAGAACGCACACACTTATCCATTGAGTGAGCGTCTCGTCTGCCCACTGAACGGCATATCGGACACCGGCATACGTAAACGCTCTGTTGCTCAACTCGGCTCTGGCTTCTTCCACGGACTGGTATCCCTCGTCCCAAGGGGCATTCGGATCCAAGGAAATGCGCCATCGAACGACTTCACGCGTGCTCCCGCGACGAAGCACGCCTTGGCCGCCCGTCAGCGTCGTGAGCCTGATCGAGAGAAAGCCTATGAGAGCTTCCGACTGGCAGAGCATTGCAACGTAGTCGTGCTCGGGGAGAGGCGAACCACTCGAGAAGGGGCCGTCCGTCGCTGAGATCATCACCATGGCGCTCACCTGTGCGGAGGACGATGATTGATCTGGGTCGACCTATAGGTGTTGTAGCCCTCGGCACTCGAGATGAGGTTGGTCGGAACATGGGAGCGATCAGGTCCTTCAAGGCTACCGATCGCACCCTTCAGCTCTGAGTGCAACATCAGCAGGTCCCAGCGTGTCGCAAGTGCGACAAAGGCTCTAAGACGTCGGCGGTCATGTACCCGATTATCTCGGAGCCGCACACCCGTTGTGCACGCATCGAGAGCATCCCCGATTAGGACCGACACCGTTAATCGATCGATGACCGGGACGGGCTGGTTCACCAGTGCGGCCGGGAGGCGACTGTCCTCAACAGCCGGGGCGAAGCAGATCGTGGGTGCTCAGAGCGTTGCTCATTTAGGGTCAGCGACCTGTCGTGGACGCCTCACCCCAGGGGTTGAGGCATAAGACACCGAGGGGTTGGAAGTGTTTGGTGTTACGCGTTGCGACGGTCATTTGCCTGGACTGCGCGACAGCGGCGATGAGGGCGTCGTCGAAAGGCGCATGTTCGGGAACTCGATAGGCCGCAAGGATCCGCGCGGCCGGCAGGTCGAACGACAGCACGCGGTCAGCGAACGTGGGCAAGACGTGCTCGTCGAGCCAACGCCGCAAGATTGTTCCTTGGCTGGTGTCGGATCGTTCCTTGGCGATAACGCCCCGCTCGATCTCGGCGACGGTCGTAGCGGCGATGAACTGATCGCCTAGCGGGACAGATGTCGCCCAAAGCTCGACAAGTCGGTTGCGCCCTCGGACTCGTAGGGCGGACACCACATTCGTGTCCAAGACATATTTCACAGCTCCGCTGTGCGCGCAGTTAGGCCCAGGCGGTCAGGCTCGAATTCGATGTCGCCACCCTCATCCATGCTGAGCATGTCGAGGATCGAGACAGGATCACGCTCTAGGGCTCGGGTCAGAACATCGCGTGCCTCTGCCTCGACCGAGCGGTGGCGCTGCTCGGCACGTGCGCGCAGCGCGGCTTTTGTCCCGGCGGGTAGGTTTCGGATCAAAATTTGTTCCATGATGACTTCCTCCGATATCAAGACGATGATATCGCAACTGGCCTCGGCGTGGTGTTCGTAAGGCGATCGTCTACCGGGCCGGCCGGGGCGGACTACAGCTATGGCGTCGTCGTTAGAGTGACGATTGAGGAAGAAGGTTGGTCTACCTAAAGACGTGTTCGTCGGCGACACGTCGGGAGCGGCATTCTGGCCGTGTCTCGCCGAGCTGATTGGCCCATTCCAGCCCCGATCGCCCTCGACCCGCCCGA
>JALYUK010000040.1 GCA_030853805.1 Actinomycetota bacterium
GTCCTGGATGACGCCTCCGGCCAGCAGCACAATGGCGCCGATAAGCGCCAACGGCAACAGGATCCGGACGACGCCGCGGACCAGATCCACCCAGAAGTTGCCGATGATGCCGGTCTCGGTGCGGGTCAGCCCGCGGATCAGCGCGACCACAACGGCCAGCCCGACGGCGGCCGAAGCGAAGTTCTGGATCGTCAGGCCGAGGGTCTGCAGGACCGGTGAGGCGCCGGATTCCCCGCCGTAGCTCTGCCAGTTGGTGTTGGTGACGAAGGAGATCGCGGTGTTGAACGAGGTGCTGACGTCCATTTTTGCGCCGCGCGCGAGGGGCAGGTACGGCTGTGCGAGGCAGAGCGCGAACAACGCCGCAAAACTGACGATCGAGAAGGCGATGACCGAGACGGCGTACGTCGTCCAGCGCTGTTGCGAGCGTGGGGAGACTCCGCACACGCGGTAGATCGCCCGCTCGACGCGCAGATCCTTCTCACTGGTGAAGGTGCGCGCGATGTAGTCGCCCAGGGGGACATGCGTCAGGGCGAGGATCGCGACGAGCGTCAGGATCGTCAGCAGCCCTGCGGGGATGTCGCCCATCAGAATTTGTCCGGGTGGACGAGCGCGTAGATCAGGTATCCGAGCAGTGCCAGGGCGATGGCGCCCGCTGCGACGTATTCAGCCATACCCGGCAGTCAATGCCGGTCGCGCGCTCTCTCAGGTCGCCTTGATCCGTCCTTCACGCGTCTTGATGCGATCTTGACGGGCGTGTTCGGCTCAGCTGACGAAGAACGGTGTCTTGCCCGTCTTGGCTTCCTCGCGGGCCCGACCCTCGGCACGGCGCTCCACGAAGCGGGAGGCCTGCTCGTCCAGGCCCTTCATGAACTCGGCCAACTCCACCCGTGCCTGCTCGCCCTCGGCGCCCAGACCGGTCATGTTGAAGATGTCCCAGTACTTCAGGATCGGCATGATGACCTCGTCGTGGTGCAGCCGCTGGTCATAGACACCGGCCTTGGCGATCAGCATCGAGCTGCGCCGGAAACCGGCCATCGTGGCGCCCGGCATCTCGAAGCCCTTCACCTCTTTGAGGATGGCCTGCAGCGTCTCGTCGGGGGCGATCTTCAATGCTGCCTCCACGATGTTGCGGTAGAAGATCATGTGCAGGTTCTCGTCCTTGGAGATCCGCGCGAGCATCTTGTCGGCGACCGGATCTTCAGTCACCCGGCCGGTGTTGCGGTGCGAAACGCGGGTTGCGAGCTCCTGGAACGAGACGTAGGTGACGGCCTCGAGGGCGGTCTTGTCGCCGGAGTCGTAACCGGAGGTCATGTAATCCATCCGGGCGCGCTCGAGCTCCACGGGATCAACGCCGCGGGTCACCACGAGGTAGTCGCGCATCACGATGCCGTGCCGGTTCTCCTCGGCGGTCCAACGCCCGACCCAGGTACCCCACGCGCCGTCCCGGCCGAATCGGGTGGCTATCTCGCGGTGATACGAGGGCAGGTTGTCCTCTGTGAGCAGGTTGGTGAACATCGCGGCCTTCGCCGTCTCGGACAGCTTGGAGTCCTCGGGTGCCCAGTCCGTGCCACCCATCGCCGCGAAATTACGCCCCTGGTCGTACGGGATGTAGTCGTGCGGGTGCCACTCCTTGGCGATCCTCATGTGCCGGTCGAGGTTCTCGGCGACGACCGGTTCGAGTTCTTCCAGAAGGTGGGCTGCTGCTGGGCTCATATTCAGACATTACGCCGATCCCGGGTGAGACCGCGAGCTACCGAGGAGTTCCGCGAGAGACTGCGGGTATGACGACGGAACCCGTAGCTCTCGTGACCGGTACCTCCAGCGGAATGGGTTTGTGGACGGCGGTGGGCCTCGCCCAGCGGGGTCTGCACGTCGTGGCCACCATGCGTGATGTGGGGCGCGCCGACCGGTTGCGGGCGGCGGCGACCGACGCAGGCGTTGAGGTCGACGTTCGGGCACTTGATGTCACGGACCGGGCCGGAACGGCGGCGTGTCTGGACGGCATCCGCGCGGATCTCGGTGAGATCGAGGTGCTTGTCAACAACGCGGGTCGGGGCTCGGTAGGGACTTTGGAGCAGATCGACGACGCCACCCTGCAGCAGCAGCTGGACGTCAACTACCTCGGCGTCGCGGCGCTGACCCGCGCAGTGCTCCCGGGGATGCGCACCCTTGGTCGTGGCCGCATCGTGACGGTGACGAGTGTCGGTGGCGCGGTCGGGCAGCCATTCGCCGATGCCTACTGCGGCGCCAAATTCGCGGTCGAGGGGCTGATGCAGTCACTGGCCCCGGTAGTTGCCCGGTTCGGTATCGGCGTGGCCGTCGTCGAGCCCGCTGCCGTGGCGAGCGACTTCGTGACCAATGCCGACGTACAGGATCGCTCCGGTGTCGAGGGCGACCCGTACGGCGAATTACGCGCCGCGTACCTCAAGCGCAGCGGGGCGGCCTTCGCGAACGCCCAGGACGCACGCGGGGCGGCGGCGATCATCGTCGAAGCAGCAACGACCAGCGACCCGAAGTTTCGTTGGCAGACTTCCCCCGGCGCATCTGCGTTCGTCGGGATGTCGCTCGCGGACCTGGACGGTAGCGCCGTCCTCGGCCAGACGGCGACCTGGATCGTCTAGTGCCGAGCACCGCGGGCAGATATTCCGCGAACATCGGTCTGATCGTCGTCGTCATCGTGGTGATGGGCGGCGCGATGCTCATCTCCGCGCAGTTGGGGGTCGGCCCGGGGATCATCCTCGCCGGTTTCACCGCAATCTTCTTCACACTCGGTATCGGCGGCGGATCGTTGCGCGCCGACCTACGCAAAGCCGCGTGGTACGGCCCGTTGATGGCGCTTGCGGTGTCGCTCCCGCGGATTGTCGCCGACTATCAGCTCGGCGTCGCGCTGGTCATGGTGGCGGCCGTCATCTTCCTGGCGGGATTACTGCCCGCGCTCGGTCGTAACTACGAGCAGGCCGGGCTCGGGCTCGGGATCGGCACGGTGCTGGGATTCGCCCTGCAATCCGACACCGGATCCGCCACGCAGACCGTGGGTGCGGCCTTTGTGGGCGTCGTCTTCGTCGTGTTGCTGCGAATCCTGCTGAAGTTCCGCGATCCCAGCGACGTCACCCGACAGCTCGCTGCCGAAACGCTGACCCAACCCGATCCGGGCTTCGAGCAGGCGTACACGATGTGGTTGCGGGACAAGCCAGTCCGCTGGATCGATGAGGTGCTGCAGGCAGCTGTCGGCTATCGCACGCTGCGCGGCACGCTGAGTGGCGATGAGGCGTCGTCCGCCGATGATCGCGCTGCAGCGGTCGCCGCCATCGTGGCAGCACAACACCCTATGGCTGAGCCCGATCCGCCCAACGTGGCCGAGTCACCGGATGAAGTGGCTTCACCGGATGAAGTGGTGCCATCAGGCGGCTCGGCGCTCAACCTTGCGATGCAGGCGCTGGACCGCATCGAGCACCTGGCGCAACGCCGCAACGCCGACCTGGTGCAGGGTGCGGCGGCGACTCGTCGGGTGTTCGGGCGAGCATCGGTGCGGTCCGTGCTGGTGTGGCGCTCGCAGATCCTGCGGCACGCGCTGCGCACAGTGCTCGGGGTCGTGCTGACCTTCCTGCTGGCCTGGGCCACCGTCGGTCCCCGCGACCCGTTGGTCACCTCGATGGCCACGGCCGCGTTCGCGATTTTGCAGATCAGCTGGAGCCAGACACTGTTCAAGGCGAGACAACGACTGCTGGGTGTCGCCGGTGGGACAGCGGTGCTCGCGGTGGCGCTGTGGCTGCTACCGAAAGAGTGGCTGCTGCCGTTCGCATTGGTCGCTGCCTTCTGCGGCCTGTGGCTGATCGCCAGCAATCAGGTGCTTTCCATCGGCAGTTTCGTCATCGTCTCCGTCGGTATGAATGTCGTCACGCGTGGTCTGGATCCCACCCGGACCCTGCTCGAGTACATCGGTTTGCTGTTGGCAGGGGTCACCATTGGTCTGCTGTGCGGGTTCGTCGTGGTGCCACATCTGGAACCCGACCGAGCCGGGGAACGGGTACGTCGCGCCAGACAGGCGGTGCAGGACTTGCTGCGCCGCACCGCGCAGTTGGTGCCGGACTCATCTGTAGCGGGGGCGCGGGTGTTGGACGTGAGCGAGTTGGTCCAGCCATTTTATGCAGTGCGCACCGAGGTGATGAATCTCCGATCTCCGATGCATCGAACCGACGAACAGCAGGGCGTGAGCAGCGCCGATTTCGCGGTGCTCGCCACGAAGCTTGAGACCCTCGCGATCGTCGGACTCATCGAAGCGCGCGAGCGCCCAGCTTCGCAGCGACGGACCTGCACTCTCGCCGGACGAGCCTGGACAAACCCCACAATGACGGGGTTTGTCCAGAGTCAGGTCAGCCAGCTGCATGTCGGTCGGTGCACCAGGTCAACACTCGATGACGTTCACGGCGAGGCCG
>JALYUK010000426.1 GCA_030853805.1 Actinomycetota bacterium
GGCCCGCTCGATCGCCGACCCAGACGCTGAACGCGTCCGCGAGACGTGCTGCTTCGGCGCCGAGGGCGTCCGTAACATCCTGCGCTGAATGTCCGGGCCCCGGTTTCGAAGACTGCCCCGCCGGTTCCCCGCTATCGCCTGTCACGGGTCTCATCTTGCCCCACTGGAGTAAAGCGGACCGTGAGCACGCCGTCGCCGACCCGCGCGTCCTGCGGTGCGCACCGACGCAACACTGTCGGCATCGTCATCACGCTTCGGTGACCCAACGCGTTGAGGACCAGGTCATCCAGGACCATCGAGAGCGACAGCTCACCCGGGCGGACGCCTGGTAGTGGCATCCGCCACACAAAGCTCTCACCTGCCCGTTCCCACGAGATGTCACCGTTCCGGCTGACCCGCGCATGCCGGTCCAGCTCATCGATGCTCACATCGGTGTCGACACCGGATACCCAACCGGCGACACCCGGAACCGCGTCGGGCTCGACGCTGAGCACGGCGGTCACGGGAGCAGCGTTGAGCCCAAGACCTACTACGAACCGGCGCGCTTTCGCCACGGGAGCCGTCCCCGCCACGACCACAGCCGCACTTCCCTGGCCCAGCAACAGTTCACCAGCAGCCGCGGCGTGCCGCCCGGCCTCCTGCACGGCGCGTGTCAGACCCGCACCGGGCCACCGGGCCCCCAACGCGCCGGCGAGCAACGGCCGTGACGCGCCGAGCCACCCACGTTGCGCCGGAGCCAACCGTTGCAGGATCCATGGCGCGGCACCTGCGAGGCGGACGAGGTCGACCCCGTCACGTCCGGCATCGATCACCACCGTCTCGTGGGGTCGGACGTTGGTCGCCAGATGACACAGTAGGCGCGCGCCGCTCGCCTCTGAGAGCAATCCCAGCTCTTGCGCCAACCGAGGATCCAGACCTACGAGATCGAGCAGCGGCCCGAGTGCAGGCGTTCGACCGGGCAATTCCTGCGAACTGGACACCAAACGCAGGGAGCCGGTCGATTTCTTGATCATCGACGTGGCGTCCTCGACCGGATCCGCACCGATGAGCACGACCGGCCGACCGCGGGCTGCGTACCCGAGCGCGAGTCTCGCAGCAAAGGTGGAGGAACCTGCTCCGCCGGCTCCTGCCACCATCACGCATCGCGCGCTCGTCACTGTTCGCAGCGCTGTTTCAGTCCACGCAGCGCCTGATCGATGATGCTCTTCTCTGCCTTACGGCGCAGCACGGCGACCACGGGAATGTTGACGTCGACACTCAGCTCGTAGGTCACCTGCGTGCAATCGCGGTGATCGGCGAGCCGATAGCTGCCGTCCAGTGCGCGGATCACCGTGGAATCAACGAGTTTCCACGTCACCTCACCCGTTCCGTCCGCACGCACCGCCCAGTCGTAGGCCAGGACATATGTGTCGTGCAGGACCCCCGCGTCGAGTTCGAACCGGACGGTACGGGGCCACCCGTCTTCATCCTGAGTGAGCACCTCCGCGCGGACCACATTCTCAGCCCACTGCGGGTAACTGTCGAAGTCGGCAATCACGTCGAGCACCACCGCGGCCTCTGCGTCGATAGTGAGAGAGGAAGAAGTGCTCTGCGACATAGCCCAGACACTAACGGCCGCCGGTACTGCGTCTGCTATCGCGGTGCAGCAGCTGATCACCCCATCACCTTCCGCAGATAGGAGCTGTACGCGGTCTGAAGTTCTGCCGGTGCGGCCCCTGCGAAGCTCTTCGCAAATGCTCCCGGAGCCGCGCCGTCAGCGGAGATGACAAACCGCTTCCACGCAGCGAGCCCGAAACGGGCGATGAGGAAGCTCATGTAGGCGTGCGCTTGCTGATACGCCGACTGGCGAGATGACCCGCTGAAGAGATCCTTCGTCGGCGGAAGGGAGGGAATGTCACCGGAGTGCACCTGGGCACGCAGCGTGGGACAGGCGCGTGCGAGAGAAAGGCCCGCCCACCGGTAGGCGGTGTACTCGGCCGAACCCTCGACGATCCACGGTGGCAACCCGCGGCGCTGGGTCTGCTTCAACACGACGTGGGTCAGCTCGTGAGCCAGCACCACGCGACGACCCTGGGCCGTGAGCAGTTGAAGCGCTGTCTCGGAGAGAATCACCGTGCCCTCTGCAGTGGTGCTTGCTGCGAGGTCGTCGGTGCCGGGCGCGCCACCGCGCAGCGCAGCGAATTGGGCATCGGTGGTGGCAATCGCGATCTGCACCGTTCCAAAAGCGGCAACCTGCTGTGGCCAGAGCTGCTCGACCCAGGCTCGGGCCTGGACAGCCTGCTCGAGAACGACGTCCAATGATGCCCCACTGACCGCACCATGTACCCGAACGCCGGGGCCACTCTTTGACAGCGCTCCAGCCGTCGCTGACCGTGTATAAGAGGTGTCAGGTCGCGGGCTGGAGTTCGATCCGGTTGGATCGCTGCTCTGACAGGCGGCCAGCGTCGGCACAGTCATCGCGACCACGGCTGTCAGAACTGCACGCCGTTGCCGTATACGGGCGGCCCGCGTGGTGGATGACACGTGAGGAGCCTAGGCGCGGGTCATCGCGCTGACTCCGCTCTCGGGTCAGACATCACCCGGTACTGCGTAGGCCGACCAGCGGTTCCGCGACCGGGCGCGCGGCGCGCACCTGGCTGGCACTCAGCATCCCGGCGTCGACGAAAATATCCAATGCGGCTCTCTCCCGCTCCGTCACAGTGAGTCACACCTCATTGCGACCGCCCGCTTCCGCGGGAAACAGGTCAGCACGCGGTACGGGCATCTGCAGCAGCACGGTCACCATGCAGTCGGCGCAATGCCGGTCGCGCACCGGGCAACTTCCACAATCGATGTGCATCTCACTACTCCTTCATGTCGTCCTTCCCCGAAACGCTAACTGCGGGGTCCGACAACGCCTCCGGACCGCCGTCGGGTCCGCCTGTCGGTGCCGGCACCTACCGTCCTGGACATGGCAATCGCCCACCCCTTCCAGGCAGCTTTCGAGGATCTCGGCACCCCGTTGTCGGGCGTCACGTTCGTGGTGGTCGACCTGGAGACGACCGGCAGCAATCCGAGCACCTCCCGGATCACCGAGATAGGCGCTGTGAAGGTTCGCGGCGGAGAAGTGCTCGGACAGTTCCAGACGCTTGTCAATCCCGGTAGCGCCATTCCCGCATTCATCGCGGTCCTGACAGGAATCACCAATTCGATGGTTGCTTCGGCGCCGGCCATCGAATCGGCCCTGCCCGCGTTCCTGGAGTTCGCCGCCGGAAGTGTTCTGGTGGCCCACAACGCCCGCTTCGATATCGGGTTTTTGCGCAACAACTGTGCGCGACTGGGTCATTCATGGCCCGAGCACCGCGTGATCGACACGGTCCACCTGGCCCGGCATCTGGTGGGCGACGATGAGGTGCCCAATCGCAAACTGGGATCGCTGGCACAGCTCTTCGGTGCCGCGACCACCCCGGATCACCGCGCGTTGCACGACGCGCAGGCGACCGTCGACGTGCTGCACGCGCTGATCGGTCGGGTGGGCAACCTCGGAGTCCACACCTTGGAGGAGTTGTCCTCCTTCACCAGCCGCGTCGATCCGCGGCAACGCCGCAAGAGGTTCCTTGCTGACGGGCTCCCGCATGCACCGGGCGTCTACGTTTTCAAAGACGATCGGGAACGGGTGCTGTACGTCGGCACCTCGGTGGATATCCGCAGGAGGGTGCTCAGCTATTTCACGGCGAGCGAGCAACGCTCCCGGATGGCCCAGATGGTCGGCCTCGCCGCAACGGTCACACCTATCGTGTGCGCGACGGTCCTGGAGGCTCAGGTTCGTGAACTCCGGCTGATCGCCGAACACAAACCGCGATTCAACCGACGCTCTCGCCATCCGGAACGATGCGTATGGCTGAAGCTGACGGTCGAGACCTTTCCACGGCTGTCCGTGGTCCGAGAGACGCGCGGGGACGGCGCCCACTATGCAGGTCCTTTCGCATCCAAGGCGCTGGCTCAGCTGGCAGCAGCAGCCATCCACGAGGCCGTGCCACTGCGGCAGTGCACCCAGCGACTCACCGCGACGTCCCGTTCGACCGCATGCGTGTTGGCGGAAATGGGCCGGTGCGGCGCCCCGTGCACCGGCCAGCAGAGCGTGTTCGATTACGCCGCAGTTGCCAACCAGGTCGGCCAGCTGTTCAGCGGCGACGCCAGGGCTGTGTCACAGATCCTGGACGAACGGATGCAGCGACTCTGCGAGCAGGAACGCTTCGAGGAAGCAGCGCAGGTTCGCGACCGGATGGTGGTCCTGATCCGCGCCGCTGACCGTAATCAACGGTTGACACCGATTGCCACCACGCAGCAGCTGATTGCTGCCCGCCCGGCAGCGGTCGGCGGGTGGGAGCTGATCTGCGTGCGATACGGAAAGCTCGCAGGCACCACCCTGTGTCCGCCCGGGGCCGATCCCACGCCGTACATCGACAGTGTGGTGACCATGGCAGAGATCGTGGCTGCTCCCTGCGGTCCGGTGCCGGCGACGCATCCGGAGGAGACCGAGAAGATCCTGCGCTGGCTGGAGACCGCGGGGGTGCGGATTGTCAGGATCGACGGGCAATGGAGTTGCCCGGTGCACGGTGCCGGATCGGTCCGCACGCGTCTTGAGTCCGTGCTGAAGCAGATCACCGACGACACTCCTTACGGCGCTGCCCGAATGGAAAGTGAGGACCGCCGAAGCGTTCTAAGCTGATGCGGTGATCTCAGCAATTGTCATGATCAAAGCCGACATCGACCGTATTCCAGAGGTCGCGAAGGCAGTCGTTGAAATAGCGGGTGTCACTGAGGTCTATTCCACCACCGGTGATGTCGACCTGATCGCGATAGTCCGGGTTGCTCGCCACGAGGACCTTGCCGATGTCATCGCGGACCGGATCAACAAGATTCGAGGGATGCGAGAGTCGCAGACCCACATCGCGTTCCGCACGTACTCCAGCGGGGATCTGGGCGCAGGCTTCTCGTTGGGCCTGGACGACTGAGCAAGCCTGAACGACTGAGTGCCACTTCGGCCCAGCGGCTTCAGCGCCTCGAGGAGTCCACTCCGTCTCGAGTGATCGCGATCCACTGGTCGAGGGCGCGCGCGGCCGAACCGTCGTCTATGGCGGTTCGGGCCCGATCGACACCGATCTGCAATGCCTTCTCGAATGAGGACTGTCCCCCGTAACGTCCAGGGCCCCCATTTCCGACGACCGACAGCGCAATGCCGGTGTTCAAGAGCACCGCATCGCGTATCGGCCCTTCGGCACCGGCCAGTACCCGGTGCACGACTGTTGCATTGTGCGCTGCGTCTCCACCACGCAGCGCGTCGGCCGAGGCAGTCGCAATTCCCAGGGCTCCCGGATCGACGCGGTGCAGCGTGATCTGACCGTTTCGCACCCATCGCACCGTCGATGTCGTTGCCACGGTGAGTTCATCGAGTCCGTCGTCACCACGAAACACCGCCGCCGCACTACCCCGATCCGCGAACACCCCAGCTATCAGGTCGGCAACGCGTGAGTCGGCGCACCCGACCGCGGAGTACTTCGGACGGGCGGGGTTGGTCAGTGGTCCCAAAATATTGAACGCGGTCGGAACTCCCAGCTCCCGTCGAGGTACCGCAGCATGGCGCATGGAGGGGTGGAACGTCTGGGAGAAGCAGAACGTGATGCCGGCATCTACCGCCACCGCACCAACACGCTGCGCGGGCAGATCCAGCGCCAATCCCAGTTCCTCCAGCACGTCGGCAGCCCCCGAGGACGATGACGACGCCCGGTTTCCGTGTTTGACGACCCGTGCGCCCGCGCCCGCCGCCACGATCGCCGACATCGTCGAGATATTGACGGTATGTGCTCCGTCGCCGCCTGTCCCGACAATGTCCAGCGTCTCGCCCGGCACGTTGATCGCAATCGCGAATTCGCGCATTGTGTCTGCCAGACCGCGAACTTCGGACACGGTCTCGCCCTTCGCCCGCAACGCGATGAGGAACCCGGCGACCTGGGCAGCAGACGCACCGCCGGCCATGATCTGCTCCATCGCCCACGACGTGTCCTCGCTCGACAGGTCGCTGCCTTTCAGCAGATCTGTGAGCAGCCGGGGCCAGCTCCGGTCGGTCTGAGCGTCGGGCACACTCACCCTGCGGTCGGTGTCACGAGGCGACCGTGCCGACGGGCGACGGCCGCAATCGTCGAGCTGAGCTCCAGGGGATCAATCGGGTGGGACACCGCTGCATCCGCCTGGGACCACGACGCCAACCAACCGTCCGAGGGACGTCCGGTGAGCACGATGATCGGCGGGCATTGAAAAATCTCGTTCTTCAACTGTTTGGTCAGTCCCATCCCACCGACCGGGGTGGCTTCACCGTCCAGGATCAGCAGGTCGAGCGCTTCGTTGTCAGCGGCAGCAATCACGGCCGCAGCAGTTGCGCACTCACGCCAGGACTCGATACGCACGTCCTTGGCGGGTCGCTTGCCGACCCCGATACGCACCGCGTCACGAGTGGCGATGTCGTCGCTGTACAGCAACACTTTGATCGCCCGCGGGGTCTGTGATCTAGAGGTCTCAGCCATGCCTGGAATGCTACTCATGACGAGCGGGAACCTCGCACGGCCACGCAGCGTTTCTTGCAGCGAGGACGGCCGGTGCACTGTGGACCTGCCCTCGACTCATGTTCCCCGACTGCAGGACCCGTGCCGTGACACCGTTTCTGCGCGTGCTGTGGCGCCTCGACGGCAACACCCGAGGGGTCGGTCGTGTCCTTGTGGAAGTCGTAGGGCCATAATGATCGGGTGGCCACAACAACGACTGCGACGACCAGCGAACAAGGGCTTCCGGCAGGTCACGGACCCGTCACTCGTCCCAACATGACCGCCGTCGGAACGATGGTGTGGCTCTCTAGTGAGCTGATGTTCTTCGCTGGACTCTTCGCCATGTACTTCACCATTCGCGCTGTCGCCAGCCCTCTGTGGGCGGACCGCACGTCGCACCTGGACGTGCCGTACGCCGCGGCCAACACCACCGTTCTGGTGGTGTCGTCGTTGTGGTGCCAGTTGGGCGTCTTCAAGGCGGAAGAGGGAATCCCCGCACGCACGGGAACCCTGCTCCAGTTCAAGAAGTGGGGCATGCGGGAGTGGTACGTCCTGACCTACATCTTCGGGGCGATCTTCGTCAGCGGTCAGGTGTTGGAATATTCGAACATGTTTGGCGACGGCATCAGCCTCAACTCCGACTCCTACGGCTCGATGTTCTACCTCACCACCGGCTTCCACGGCTTGCACGTGACTGGCGGTCTGATCGCGTTCCTGCTGATCATCGGGCGCACCTTCACCAGCAAGAAGTACACCCACCACCAAGCGACCGGCGCCATTGTCACGTCTTACTACTGGCACTTTGTTGACGTCGTCTGGGTAGCCCTGTTCGCGACGATCTACCTCCTCAAATGACGCATCCGACAGTCGGGACCCCGGCCGCCTCCTTCGACGACAGGAACTACGCACCGTGAGTTCGCTCGCAGCACACCGTAGGCACCCAGCATCACTCGTGCTGGTGCTCCTCTTCGGTCTGGTCGTCACCGGCGGCCTCTATGCACTCTTCGCACCGACGAACGCCAGTGCCGCGGAGGGATCCACCACGCAGGCCGCGGCCGGCAAGCAGATCTTCCTCGCCAACTGCGCAACGTGTCACGGCCAGGACGGCAACGGCCGCGCGAACAACCCCTCGCTCGTCGGGGTCGGTGCAGCCGCCGTCGACTTCCAGGTCAGCAGTGGGCGGATGCCGTTGGCCAATCCGGCCGTACAGGCCGAGCGCAACCCGAACGTTCAGTTCACCAAGGAAGAAATCTCCCAACTGGCGGCTTATGTGGCTTCCCTGGGCCCCGGCCCCGGCATCCCTCCCAGTGAGTACACGAGCCTCGGAGGAAACATTGCCAAGGGTGGTGAACTGTTCCGGGTCAACTGCGCCATGTGCCACAACGTGAGCGGCGCCGGTGGCGCCCTGACCCGGGGCAAGTACGCGCCGAGTGTCATGCCTGCAAGCGGTCGCCAGGTCTACGAAGCAATGCTGTCAGGTCCGCAGTCGATGCCGATCTTCAACGACCAGAACCTGTCCCCGCAGAGCAAGAAAGACATCATCGCGTATCTCCACAACGTCAAGACCGCACCGAGCCAGGGTGGTAACGACCTGGGCAATCTCGGCCCGGTCACCGAAGGATTGTTCGCCTGGACCATCGGCATCGGTCTCATGATCGGCGCTGCGGTCTGGCTCGGACGGAAGGCAGCCTGATGTCAGAGATTTCTTCCAGTCACGACAACGACGCTCATGAAGAACCGGCCACCGGTAAGGCCGTCGCCAACGTAGGTGGCGAGCACGACGCACTGCCGGCACGGTTCGAAAACCCAGGAATTCCGGAACACGTACACCGGATGGGAGACGACGACCCAGTAGCCGCCAGGCGCTATGAACGGCAGGTGGCAACGCTGTTCGGGATCTCGATGATCGCGACCCTGCTCTTCGTCGTCGCCTACATCGTGATCGACACATCACAGGTCGTGACCCTGCCGCTCATCGGATCCACCAAAGCATTGAACGTGTGGCTGGGCGTCTCTCTAGGATTGTCACTTCTGTGCATCGGCCTGGGCACCGTGCACTGGGCGAAGACTCTGATGTCCGACACGGAGGTCACCGAAGAACGCCACACC
>JALYUK010000054.1 GCA_030853805.1 Actinomycetota bacterium
GGGTGCCTCCATGACTGCGGGAACCGCGCCGGATCAGACCCGGGTGGCGCCCGTCGAATGGTTCGTCGGCGTCGGACCACTGGGTGTGCCATGGGAGGTCAACCGTTGCCCACTCGCGCTGTCGAACAGCAGCATCCCCTCCGGTCGGGTCACTACCTGAAGCCGGTCCCCGACCGAGGGCCGGAAGCCCGGTCCGAGCCGGACGGTGACACTTGGGCCGACGACGTTGCCGACCTTCGCAGCATCGCCTTCTTCATGGTCCTGCGTGCTCACCGCCCGGGCCTTCGTGTCGTGTGCCGGGTGGCCGTAGACGAACGACTCCGAACCGAGTGACTCCACGATGTCGACCACGAGCTCCAGCGCATTGCTGGTGTCATCGCCGGCCAGCGACCACGACTCGGGGCGAATACCGATATCCACTGCGCTGCGATCACCGAGCATGTTTCGGTCCAGAGGTGTTGAAATCCCATAGACGTCGGCGAACCCCTCCCGCACGTCGCACTCCACCAGGTTGATCGACGGAGATCCGATGAACCCGGCGACGAACGTGTTGACCGGCTCGGAGTACAACTCATCGGGTGTCGCCACCTGCTGCAGGACGCCGTCCTTGAGCACTGCAACCCGGTGGCCCATGGTCATGGCCTCCACCTGGTCGTGGGTCACGTAGACGGTGGTCACACCGAGCCGACGCTGCAGCGCAGCGATCTGAGCTCGGGTGGAGACCCGCAATTTGGCGTCCAGGTTGGACAGCGGCTCGTCCATACAGAACACCTTCGGGTCACGCACGATCGCGCGACCCATCGCCACCCGCTGTCGTTGCCCACCAGACATCTGGCCAGGTTTGCGGTCCAGCATCTCGTCCAGCTCGAGAATCTTTGCCGCCTCGAGCACGCGCGCCGCAGTCTCGCTCTTACTCACGCCTGCATTACGCAGCGCGAAACCCATATTGTCGCCCGTCGACATGTTCGGGTACAGCGCGTAGCTCTGGAACACCATCGCGATGTCGCGATCGCGGGGACGGACGCCGGCCTGATCGTGACCGTTGATCAGGATGCGTCCGCCATCCACCGGTTCGAGACCGGCGAGCATCCGCAGGGTGGTGGACTTGCCACACCCCGAGGGCCCCACCAGGACGAGGAATTCCCCGTCCTGGATGTCCAGGGTCAACGCATCGACCGAGGGCCGCTCATTACCTTTGTGCAGCCGGACTGCTTCGTCGAAATAGACGCTGGCCATCTGATCAGGACTTCAGCAGAGGCTTGACTTGGGTGTTGTAGGTCGTCGTGATCAACGAGTCCAGACCCTTGAAGGTGGATTCGACGTCTGCGCCCGCGACGATCTTGTCCAGTGCCTGCCCGATCTTCGCGCCGCCACCGGGCACGAACACCCGCGCGTACGCCTGCGGCCGGGTCTGCGGCAACTGCTTGACCGCAAGGGCGTACTTGGGGTCTTTGGCCAGGTAGGCCTTCTCAGCCGGGTCTTCCAGAGCCGATTTACGGACAGGCATGTACCCGGTCGCCTGGCTGAAGGTAATGGTGCTCTGGGCGTTGGTCATGAACTCCGCGAACTTGATCGCGTTCTTCTTGCGAGCATCGGAAATGCCCTGTGGAATCGCCAGACCGGCCCCACCTGTCGGGCAGGTCTTGATGCCGTT
Source organism: Actinomycetota bacterium (assembly GCA_030853805.1). Lineage (GTDB taxonomy): Bacteria > Actinomycetota > Actinomycetes > Actinomycetales > Dermatophilaceae > Allobranchiibius. The sequence goes on from JALYUK010000054.1 coordinate 1,655, forward strand.
CGGTGCGGGCACGAATGCCACTCCGAACTCGAACTTGCCGTCTTTCTGGATACCGGAGATGTCACCGGTGGATTCCAGGAGCACCGCACCGAGTCCTGCTGAGAAGTCGCTCTGGGAGTCCGCGGACGTCTTGAGGTACTTGTTCTTCGCCCAGCCCTGCAGCACCTTTCCGGCCTTTACCGTGCCGGCCTTGGAGAAGGTGGGCGTCCACTTGTCGGAGTAACCGCCGCCGTAGGACCAGGCAATGCACTGGAAGGTCCAGTCGAGGTAATCCGAGCCGTCGTCCAGGATGATCGGCGCCTTGCCCGAACCGAGAGCCTTCTGAAGTGCGGGGCACCAGGATGTCATCTCGTCCCAGTCCTTGGGGCCACGGTCGGGCAGGCCGGCCTTCTTCCAGACATCCTTGTTGTAGTAGAAGAGCGGGGTCGAGCGCGCGTAGGGCAGCGCGTAGTGCTCGGTGCCCTGGAAGTTGTAGTCCGCATAGAGCGAGTCGACGTAGTCGTCGGACTTCAGGCCGTTGCTCGTCAACAGGGTCGCGACGTCAGCCAAGCGCTTGTTGAGAGCGAAGTTGAACCAGGTGACGTCGGAGACAACGACGACATCCGGTTGGTTGCCGCCGCCGAGGGCAGCGTTGAACTTCTGGCCGACCTCCTCATAGTTTTTGCCGGCATCGACCAGCTTGACCTTCAAGCCGGGGTTCGCCTTCTCGAAACCGGCAATGAGCTTCTGCTCAGTTGGCTTGGACGTGGCGGGGTGGTTGCTCCAGAACTCGATCTGGTTGGTACCGCCGCCGCCACCTCCGCTGCCACCACCGCTCTTCGGGCTGGTGCTGCCACCGGATCCAGCGCATGCCGAGAGACCGGCCGCAACGGCAATTCCACCGGCTGCGGTCAGGAGTCCGCGGCGATTGATGTCAGTCATGTCAGTCAGTTCCTTTTCATTGAAGTGCGATCAGCCCTTGACCGCACCGGCGGTCAGACCTTTGATCATTTGACGTTGAAGGACGAGGAAAATGAGCAGCATCGGCAGCATGGTCAGCACGGTGGCCGCCATCACCGGTCCCCAGTTGGTAATGCCGTCATTCTGCTGCAGGAAGGTCAAGCCGATCGGGAGGGTAGCGGTGCGTGAATCCTCGGAGATCAGGAACGGCCAGAGGTATTCGTTCCATTCGGTGACGATGGTGATGATGGAGAACGCCACCAGGGTCGGCCAGGACATCGGCAGGGCGACCCGCCAGAGCAGCTTCAGCGGCCCGGCGCCATCCAGCCGAGCGGCTTCGATGATCTCGGTGGGTATCGACAGGAACTGGTTGCGCATCAGGAACGTACCGAAAGCAACTCCCGCGAGCGGGATGATAATGCCCTGATACGTGTTCAACCAGCCGAGTTGGCTGACCAGCGCATAGTTGGAGATCACCGTGATCTGGTTGGGCACCATCAGCGCCGCGATCACCACGATGAATACCAGATTCCGACCTGGGAAGCGCAGCAGCGACAATGCATAGGCCGATATAACGCCGAGGATGATCTTCGTGATCGACAAAATGGCAGTGATGATGAGTGAATTTTTGAGGTAGCTGCTGAATGGGATGCCGAAAAGCGCGGTGTGATAACCGTCACCGGTGGCGCGCTTCGGCCACCACTCCGCCGGCTGGGTGAAGATGTCAGGCCGTTCCTTGAACGATGTCACCACAATCCAGAACAACGGCACCGCAACGATGAGGAACGCCAGCACCATCGCGGCGTAGGCGAATGCTTTCGATCCGCGACCACCATGGCTCATTGCCTCGACGTTGTGCGCCTGCTTGCCGCCCTGGTTCTTCTTCTCGGGCTTCATCAGTACCGTCATGACTGGCGTCCCTTGTCCATCAGCCGCACCTGTACCAGCGTGACCACCAGCAAAATGGCGAACATGATCGTTGCTATCGTCGCGCCGTAACCGGCCTGACTGTTCTTGAACGTCTCCTGGTAGACCTGGAATACCAACGTCGAGGTGCCGTACAACTGAGGCCCGCCGCGGGTCATCGTGTAGATGATGTCGAACACCTGCACCGAGTTCAGTAACACGGTGATCGACAGGAAGTAGGTCGTGGGCCGCAACTGGGGTAACAGCACTTTGGAGAACCGCCGCCACGGCGACGCACCGTCGATCTCGGCCGCTTCGTCCAGATCCGCCCGTCGGCCCTGCAACGCGGCCAGGTAGATGACGAAGGTGTAGCCCAGGTTCTTCCATATATAGGTCACCGTGACCATGAACAGCGCCCAGTGCGGTTGCTGATAGAAGTCCGGAGTACTCAGGCCGACTCGGTGCAGCAGGTCACGGATCAAGCCGAAGTTCGGGTCGAAGACGAACTGGAAGGCAATGCCGACTGCCGCACCGGAGATCACGAACGGCGCGAAGAGCACCGAGCGCACTACATTTCGCCCGCGCAGCTTCTGGTCCAGCAACATGGCCAGACCCAGTCCGAGGATCATCGAGACACCGACGGTAGCCACTGTGAAGATCGCAGTGTTGATCAGCACCTGGTGGGAGTTCGGGTCGTGCCACCACCGCGTGTAGTTGGCAAACCCGATGTACTTGGCGACGGGGGCCGCGATGTTCCAGCTGGTGAAGGACAGCCGGAAGTTATCGATCAGCGGGCGGTAGGTGAAGATCGTCAGCAGCACGAGGTTGGGCAGCAGCAGGAGGCCGGCGAGCCACCACTCCCCTATAGGACGGCCTCGACGGCGCGGCGGATCACCCACCGGGGCGGGAGGCGCGGGACGAACCGCTACGTCTGTCACAGTCGGACAGTCTTCGTTGACCAGATGACCACGAATCGAACAGTAACCGACATATCGATGACCAACGGGTGAAGTTCGGTACGAATCGATAACGAAAAGGGCCCCGGCGAATAAACGCCGGGGCCCTTCGGGGTTACTGACTGGGTCAGTTACCGGTCAACTTCTCGCGCAGTGCCGCCAGGGCCTCATCCGAAGCCAGCGTGCCCTCGGCCGGGGCCGGGGTGCTGCTGCTGGATGAGGAGGAGCCGGCGTCATCGCCGTGGTCGTCGCCACGGTCATCCGCGCTGTCCGAGGAGTACGACGTAGAGGTTGCCGCACCCGCAGCAGCGTCCGCATCGTCCTTACGGGCCTGCTCGATCTGGGCCTGGTGGGCCTCGAAACGAGCGTGCGCCTCGGCGTACTGCAGCTCCCACTTCTCGCGCTGGGTGTCGAAGCCTTCGAGCCACTCGTTGGTCTCCGGGTCGAAGCCCTCCGGGTACTTGTAGTTGCCCGCCTCGTCGTACTCCGCCGCCATGCCGTACAGCGTCGGGTCGAACTCGGCGGCGCCGGCACCGGCGTCGTTGGCCTGCTTGAGCGACAGCGAGATGCGGCGACGCTCCAGGTCGATGTCGATGACCTTGACGAAGACGTCGCGGCCCACGGTGACGACCTGCTCGGGGAACTCCACGTGACGCTCGGCGAGCTCGGAGATGTGCACCAAGCCCTCGATGCCGTCTTCGACGCGCACGAAGGCACCGAACGGAACCAGCTTGGTGACCTTGCCCGGCACGATCTGACCGATCGAGTGGGTCCGGGCGAAGTGCTGCCACGGGTCTTCCTGCGTCGCCTTCAACGACAGCGAGACGCGCTCGCGGTCCATGTCGACGTCGAGCACCTCGACGGTGACTTCCTGACCCACCTCGACAACCTCACTCGGGTGGTCGATGTGCTTCCAGGACAGCTCGGAGACGTGGACCAGGCCATCGACCCCGCCGAGGTCGACGAACGCACCGAAATTGACGATGCTGGAGACGACGCCGGAACGGACCTGGCCCTTCTGCAGCTCCTTGAGGAAGGAGGACCGCACCTCGGACTGGGTCTGCTCGAGCCATGCACGGCGGGACAGCACCACGTTGTTGCGGTTCTTGTCCAACTCGATGATCTTGGCTTCGATCTCCTTGCCGACGTACGGCTGCAGATCGCGGACCCGACGCATTTCGACCAGCGACGCCGGCAGGAAGCCGCGCAGCCCGATGTCCATGATCAGACCACCCTTGACGACCTCGATCACCGTACCGGTGACGACGCCGTCCTCTTCCTTGATCTTCTCGATCGTGCCCCATGCCCGCTCGTACTGCGCGCGCTTCTTGGACAGGATCAGGCGGCCTTCCTTGTCCTCCTTCTGGAGGACAAGAGCCTCGATCTGATCGCCTACGGAGACGACTTCGCCGGGGTCCACATCGTGCTTGATGGACAATTCGCGAGAGGGGATCACACCCTCGGTCTTGTAGCCGATGTCGAGCAGGACCTCGTCCCGGTCGACCTTGACGATGACACCCTCGACGATGTCTCCGTCATTGAAGTGCTTGATCGTCGCGTCGATCGCGGCGAGCAAATCCTCTTCCGATCCGATGTCATTGATCGCGATCGGTGAGGTGGTGGTGGCAGTCATGTAGTAGGAAACCTTAGGTGGGTGACAGTAGGAATATGCGGAAGCCGAACAGTGAAATCAGATCGCCATGAGTGAGCCGGATGCCGACCTCTCCAGAGAGGACCGAATGAACTCCGAGAACGTGTCCGGAGGACGACTCGATCAATCAACGAGAGAGGAAGCGCACAGCACAGTCATGCGCTCGAACATCTTATCGAGTGCCGGGCAGGACGGTCAAAACGGTGCTGCTCATGACGACCAGTTGTCGCCCCGTCAACGCCGGGTGCACGGGCACGGTCACACCCGCGCCAACCGGCGGTGGTGGGACGATCAGGCCGCCCAGTACTACCTCGAGCATGGTGAGTTCCTGGGTGACACCGACCTGGTGTGGGGCCCCGAGGGCTGCCGCGAGGAGGATCTGCGGGTGTTCGGTGGCCCGGGCTCGCTCGCCGGGCTGGACGTCCTGGAGATGGGGGCCGGTGCCGCCCAAGGGGCACGATGGGTCGCCGCCCAGGGGGCGCGGGTCGTCGCCAGTGATCTGTCCAGCGGGATGCTGAACACGGCACGGACGCTGAACGGGCGCCATCACAGCCCCCTGCCGCTGGTGCAGTGCGACGGGACAGGCCTTCCGTTCGCGTCGGCATCCTTTGATCTTGTCTTCACCGCATACGGGGTCGTGCCGTTCGTCGCGGACTCACGGGCGGTGATGCACGAAGCGGCGCGCGTGTTGCGCCCGGGCGGGCGCTTTGCTTTCTCCACGACCCACCCCATCCGATGGGCGTTCCCTGACACCCCGGGGCCGGAGGGTCTACGCGCCGACCGCTCGTACTTCGACCGGACGCCGTACGCCGAATACGACCGGTCGGGCAGGGCGCTGTACGCCGAACACCACCGCACCCTCGGCGACAGGGTGCGCGAGCTGACCGAAGCCGGCCTGGTGCTCGAACGTCTCATCGAGCCGGAGTGGCCGGAGTCGAACACCGACGTATGGGGCGGGTGGAGCCCGACTCGGGGCAGAATTCTGCCGGGAACGGCGATCTTTCTCGCCCGCCGCTACGAGGACCACCGGAGGAACGCATGACGCACGGCTCGATCACCTCGCTCGCCGGACTCGGCCGACCCGGATGGGATGACGATCCGCAGCTGCCGGCCTGGGAAAGCCGGGCACCACTGACCGGTACCGTGC
>JALYUK010000058.1 GCA_030853805.1 Actinomycetota bacterium
GGGCCTCCTTGCATAGTGCAGTGAAACAAAAGCAGGGCGCACGCACCGCAAAAGCGTGGCAATGACTCTTTGAGCAGTACGAGCGATGGGAAGAGCCGAATGGGCAAGTCAGCAGTTACCAAGGACCTTGCAACCTCACTGACGGAGGCATTGCGTGTGCACGACGGATTCGTGCTGTCCGACCGTGATCCGTCCTCGACGCCAGGTTTCGAACACGGTAAGAAAAAGGCCGCGAAGCTGCGCACCAGAACCGGTCCGGAGCTCTCGGATCTGCAGGAGCGGATGTTTGCCGAGAGTCGCCTGGGTGGCACCCGCAACGTGCTGCTGGTGATGCAGGGTATGGACACCTCGGGCAAGGGCGGCATCATGCGCCATGTGATCGGCCATGTCGACCCGCAGGGGGTGCATCATCATGCGTTCAAGAAGCCCACCGAGGAAGAGCTGGGCCACCCGTTCCTGTGGCGGATCCGCAATGCCCTGCCGCCGGCTGGCGACATCGGGGTCTTCGATCGGTCGCATTACGAGGACGTGCTGATCGCGCGGGTGCACGAACTGGCATCGCCAGCCACCATCGGGCGCCGTTACGGACAGATCAACGACTTCGAGAAGTCCCTCGTCGATGGCGGCACGTCGGTGGTCAAGGTGATGCTGCATATCTCGCGCCAAGAGCAGGGCAGCAGACTGGCGCGCCGCCTGGACCGACCGGACAAGCTGTGGAAGTTCACCGAGAACGACGTACGGGAACGCACATACTGGGCTGCCTACCAGCAGGCCTACCAGCTCGTGATGGACAAGACCTCCACGGACAGTGCGCCGTGGTACGTCGTGCCCGCCGACCACAAGTGGTACGCCCGGTTAGCGGTCCACCACCTGCTGCTGAATCATCTACGCACCATGGATCCGCAGTGGCCGATGCCGACCTATGACGTGGACGAGCAGAGGGCAGCGTTGGCCCGCACCTGATCTGTCCCACCGAGCCTCGTGCATCTCGGCGGGACAGATCGGTGCAGGAGGAGGATCAGTCCAGGGGGCTGTGCAACACGAGCATCGAGCGGGCCGGTAGTGAGATCTTGTCGCCACTCTCGTAGGACTCGATTTCGAGAGCTGCCGCGTCCTGCTCCGACAGCGGCGCCGTGCGCAGCGCAACGCCCCAGGTAGCGTCGGCCACGTCCTGCGGTACTACGAAATCGACGTCCTCGTGGTGGGCGTTGAACAGCAGCAGGAAGTGGTCGTCGCTCACCTTGCGGCCTGCGGAGTCCGGGGTGAGGATCTGTGCCCCGTTCAGGAAGACCATCAGCGTGCGCGCGTACCCGTTGCTCCAGTCGTCCTCACTCATCGGCGACCCGTCCGAGGAATACCAGATGATGTCGCCGATCTCGCTGGCGCCACCACGCTGCGCTGCCCCTTGGAAGAAGCGACGACGACGGAACGTCGGGTGGTCGTTGCGCAGCGCAATCGCCTGCTGGGTGAATTCCAGTAGGGACTTGTCGTAGTCCGACAGCTCCCAGTCGACCCAGGCTATTTCGTTGTCCTGGCAGTAGACGTTGTTGTTGCCGCCCTGGGTGCGACCCAGTTCATCACCGTGCGCGAGCATCGGCACGCCCTGGCTGAGTAGCAGCGTCGCAATGAAGTTTCGTTCCTGCTGCTGGCGTAGGGCCTCGATGTCGGGGTCGTCACTGGGGCCCTCGACTCCGCAGTTCCAGGAGCGGTTGTGGTTCTCGCCGTCGTTGCCGTCCTCGCCGTTGGCGTCATTGTGCTTGTCGTTGTAGGAGACCAGGTCGCGCAACGTGAAACCGTCGTGCGCGATGACGAAGTTGATCGACGCGATCGGCCAACGGCCGGACTGGGCATAGAGATCGCTGGATCCGGTCAGCCGGGAGGCGAACTCACCCAACGCAGCCGCCTCGCCGCGCCAGAAGTCGCGCACCGTGTCGCGGTACATGCCGTTCCACTCGGTCCACAGCGGCGGGAAGTTGCCGACCTGATAACCACCGTCGCCGAGGTCCCACGGCTCGGCGATGAGCTTGACCTGAGAGACGACCGGGTCCTGCTGGATGATGTCGAAGAACGCCGAGAGACGGTCGACCTCGTGGAACTGTCGAGCCAACGTCGCGGCGAGGTCGAAGCGGAAACCGTCGATATGCATGTCCTGCACCCAGTAGCGCAGCGAATCCATGATCAGCTGCAAGACGTGCGGGTGGCGCATCAGCAGGCTGTTGCCAGTGCCGGTGGTGTCGTAGTAGTGCTCTTTGGCGTCGTCGACCAGGCGGTAGTAGGCCGAGTTGTCGATGCCGCGGAAGCAGATGGTCGGGCCCAACTCGTTGCCCTCAGCCGTGTGGTTGTAGACCACGTCGAGGATGACCTCGATGTCCGCCTCGTGCAGCGCTTTGACCATCGACTTGAACTCGGTGACCTGTTGGCCGTCGGTGCCGTGGGCGGAGTAACCGTTGTGCGGAGCGAGGAAACCGATGGTGTTGTAACCCCAGTAGTTCGACAGCCCCTGGTCGACCAGCGTGCTGTCCTGGACGAACTGGTGCACCGGCAGCAACTCCACGGCGGTCACGCCGAGGTCTTTCAGGTGTTCGATGATCGCCGGGTGTGCGACGGCCGCATAGGTGCCGCGAATCTCGTCCGGCACATCCGGATGGGTCATGGTCAGACCCTTGACGTGCATCTCGTAGAAGACGCTGTTGTGGTACTCGTGCTGCGGCGGGCGGTCGTGGCCCCAGTCGAAGAACGGGTTGATGACGACCGAGAGCATCGTGTGGCCCAGGGAATCGTCGTCGTTGAACTGCTCAGGGTTATCGAAGCGGTAGGAGAAGAGCGACTCGTCACCGTCGATCTGACCGTCGATTGCTTTTGCGTACGGGTCCAGAAGCAGCTTGGCGGGGTTGCAACGGTGGCCGTTCTCCAGATCGAACGGCCCATCGACCCGGTATCCGTAGCGTTGGCCGGGCTGCATACCCGAGACGTACCCGTGCCACACGTGGCCGTCGACTTCGGTCAGCTCGTGACGTACCTCATCGCCGGTGTCGCTGATCAGACACAGGCTCACGCCCGTTGCCGCTTCGGAGAAGAGTGCGAAATTCACGCCGCTGCCGTCGTACGTTGCGCCGAGGGGGTAGGGGTGGCCGGGCCAAATGTCCATACGGGCCATCATGCTGCATGGCGGGAGCGGATCTGACAGCTACCGTGTGGGCGTGAGTACTGCGGCGCTGCGGGTGGATTGCGGCTCGTGGGGCTGAACAAATCAGCTACCCGTGAGCAACTCGGGCGTGTTCCCGGGCTGCTGGCACTCGTGCGTCTACTGCTCGGTACGCTCCGGATCTGCATGCGGTACCGGGTGACCGGCCTCGCAGCGGAAGCCGGATTTTTTGCCCTGCTCTCCCTGCCACCACTGGTCTACGGGCTGCTCGGGGCGGTTGGTTACGTCGGCAGCTGGCTCGGCTCCGACGTGGTGACGCAGGTCACCCAGAACATCGAGCGGTACGCGTCCCAGTTCTTGACGGAGCAGAGTCTGCGGGACGTCCTGGTGCCCACCCTGCGGGAGGCTCTTACCGGTGGTCGCCCGGACGTGATTTCGATCGGCTTCCTATTGTCGTTGTGGTCAGGATCACGCGCATTGAACGTTCTACTCGACACGATCTCGATCATGTACGGCCAGGGTGGACGGCGGGGCATTGTCCGCACCCGGTTGCTGAGCCTGTCGTTGTACTTCGTGTCGTTGATCTTCGGCGCCCTGGTGGTGCCGTTGATCGTCATCGGCCCGCAGTTGTTGTCCTCCTGGTTGCCGCCGAAGTTCCTGTTCCTGATGAATTTCTACTGGCCGCTCGTCGGTGGCCTGACCATCCTGGGTTTCGCAACGCTCTACTACATCGCCACTCCGCGCCGCACTCCGTGGGTGCGGGCCCTGCCCGGAGCCGCGCTGACGTTGATGATCTGGGTGGTCGCGTCGATGGTGCTGAGGCTCTTCCTGGGCGCGTCGATCAACGGGGTGAGTATCTACGGGCCGCTCGCGGCGACCATCGTGGTGTTGATCTGGCTGTATTTCCTGGGAATCGCCGTGCTCATCGGCGCTGCGTTCAATGCGTCGGCGGCTTGGATCTGGCCGATGCGCGAGGTGCCGAGTTTGGGTAGCCGTGCACGGGAATGGGTCGGTGCGGCGCGGGTAGGGCAGCCTGGCTCTGTCGCTGCGCGGCTGCCCGGTCCTACGTCCCAGCACGACGGTGGGCCGACGGGCGAATCGGAAGCGTCCCGCTCGCACACCTGACCTGCGCAAACGCCAGGTCGAGTGGCTGTATTTGGACTGGCCCCGACGATCGGATAATGTTCGCCAGGCGCTCGGCGGCCCTTTCCGCCAGTGCGTAGATGCGAACATAGCTCAGTTGGTAGAGCGCAACCTTGCCAAGGTTGAGGTCGCCGGTTCGAGCCCGGTTGTTCGCTCTGCTCCGGTCCGGTCAGCCCTTCGGGGCATGCCGGCCGGACGTGGTGGCGTGGCCGAGAGGCGAGGCAACGGCCTGCAAAGCCGTCTACACGGGTTCGAATCCCGTCGCCACCTCTCTTTCGTATGCGAGGCCCTGGGCCCGTTCTACCGACGCAATGATGCGCGGACCTCCTGCAACTGCCAGGAGTTGCAGTCCGGATCCACGCAGAGTCCGGCGGCTCAACTGCACGATGCGCATTCTGGGTGCTGCGGGCTCGGTATGTGACGCTGACGCGGGTATCGGTTGCGTGAGGTGAAGGAGGCAAAATGAAGGCTCTGGTCTTGGGTGGCGGCGGAGTCGCCGGAATCGCCTGGGAGCTCGGGGTGTTGTTGGGTGTCGGAGACGCCCAACCCGACGTCGTGTCGGCAATCTTGGAAGCTGAGCTGGTCATCGGCACCTCGGCGGGCGCGGCCGTAGCAGCGCAGATCACCTCCGGGGTGGAACTACAGGAGCTGTACGACGCCCAGTTACGCGCCGAGACCGCGGAGATCGAGGTCGACCTCGACATCGAGGTGCTGGCCGCGTCCTACGAGAGTGCGGTGCGGGGCGCCGCGTCCACTCAAGAGGCGCGTCGACGACTCGGCGAGCTGGCGTTGACCACGAACACCGTCAGTGAGGCGCAGCGGCGTATTGCGATCGCGGCTCGGTTGCCGTCGGAGGTATGGCCCGAGCGCCGCCTGACGGTCACAGCGGTGGATACCGCTTCGGGAGATCTGATGACGTTCACCTCGGCCTCGGGGGTGGCGCTGACCGACGCTGTAGCTGCCAGTTGCTCGGTACCCGGGGTGTGGCCACCGGTGACCATCGGCGCCCGGCGATACATGGATGGTGGTGTGCGATCGAGTACGAACGTGGACCTTGCGGTCGGATGCGATCGGATTTTGGTCCTACTACCCAGCCTCCCGGGTGCGCCTTCACTGCTGGGTGATCTGGGTGCGCAGGTGGCGCCGCCACGCGGGGCGGACGTCCTTTTGGTGCGGGCCAACCTTCGGTCGATGGCGGCTTTCGGCCGCAATGCGTTGTCGCCGGCCACGCGGGCGGCGTCTGCGCGTGCAGGACGTGCGGTGGGAAGGGCGAAGGCAGCCCAGGTAGCGCAGTTCTGGACCCCCTGAACTGCTACTGCACCTACCTGTTGCGGGTGCGATACGGCCGGTGCGCGGGGCTCGTTTTGGGAGCTGGGGGGTACCTCGGCTACAGTTCCGATCGTTGTCCACCCAGACGCGAGTCTGAGTGAATGGCAGGCGGACATAGCTCAGTTGGTAGAGCGCAACCTTGCCAAGGTTGAGGTCGCCGGTTCGAGCCCGGTTGTCCGCTCTTTCCCTTTACCGGGGCGATTGGCGCAGCGGTAGCGCACTTCCCTGACACGGAAGGGGTCACTGGTTCGATCCCAGTATCGCCCACCAGCACGAAATAGCCCCTGACCAGCGAAGATGCTGGTCAGGGGCCTTGTCTTTCTCCGCTGTGCATCGGATATGCATCGGATCGCGGGCCTGTGTTTGGCCCATGGGTGGGCATTCGGCTGGAGGTCATCCGTCGAGCGGGGTAGACCGATTGGGTCTCCAACGACGTACCGTCCCGAATCACAGCAGGCGCATCAGCGAGAGCAGGATCAGCGCACACCAGAGCACGACCCGGCCGAGACCGATTGCGCGACAGGAAGCCCCATGACTCCTGCGAGTTTTACGTCGTCTCAGATGAGCCACCGCTGCCTAGCAGTTGGAGGAATGGGTAACCGCGAGCCAACAGGATGCCTAGCCCAGCGAGGAGAACGTCCAGACTGTGTGTCGCAATCGACCCAAAAAAGATGGCGGGCAGCGAGGCGACCCCGACGGGGCGTAGAACGTGATCTAGCAACTGGTGCACCTCGACGTTGACGGCGGCCAGCCAGGCCAGGCGATGACCAGCGGTGATTGCGGATGGCGCTTGGGTGTCTCCAGAAGTAGCGTTTCGACTCTTGCCTCGCGGGCCTCGGTGTTAGTGCGCACTTATTGCAAAAGATTTCGCTTGAGTCGAGTCGAGGCGTGCATCTCGGTGGATGGTCATCGCCGAGGGCTGATCGGCTTGTCGGTCGCGGTGGCCGCTACGTGACGTTCCTTCGCTGCCCCTGTTGAGGGCGCGGTGGTGTTCGGTCCGTCGGTGCCGATGGGGACGTCGAGTGTGGCGACCAGCCGGTAGCGCAGGTCTTGGGCTGGTTGCTGGGCGAGTGGTCGTTCGGCGAGGAGTTGGCGGGTTACGGCGGGCACGTTGTGGCCGTCGTTGTGTGCTTGGTCGAGTAGTTGTGCGAGGGCGGGCCAGTCGGGCTCGTGGGGTAGGCGTGGGTCGAGTTCTGCTGCCAGGCCTGCCCAACGCTGCGTGGGTGGTTTCAGGGCGGCTTCTTGCATGCGTGTTCGCGCGTCGGCGAATCCGTCGAGCTGGGTGCGCGCGGCCTGGTGTCGGTCACGTGCCCAGGTGTCTGCGGCGGGCAGGAGGTCGCGGTGCGTCTGGGCGGTGCTGAGGTGGAGGCGGGATGCGATCCGCGCGGTGCCGTCGTTCCAGTGGCGGGCTGGTCGGGTGGCCAGGATCTGGGCGGCGGCGGTTCGGGCGTGGTCGGTGGGCAGGTTGGTCAGGCGTTCGTCGAGGAGGGTGGTGGCGAGGGGGCCGGGGTGGTGCAGTGCTGCCCTGAGTGCGGCCGGGCCACGCAGGGTGAACATGTCAGCCGGGTCCAGGCCCGCTGGGAGGAGTGCGTGGCCCGGGTCGAGGTTGTGGGGTGCGAGGAGCCAGAAGTCGCGTTCGGCGGCGACTTGTCCTGCCAGGTTGGTGTCGTTGTCAGTGGCGACGACCAGCCAGGGGTCGAACCCGGTCGTCGAGGGTTTCAGACCCCGCGTGTTTCCGACGCTGGCGTGGTCGCGGATTGCCGCGAGTTGCTGGGCTTGTTCCTCGGTCAGGGACGTGCCCAGCGGTGCTATCCCTACCCGTGCGCCATGGGTGGCGAGGGTGACCGCAATCGCGTCCATCGGCCCTTCGACTAACACGGGCCGCGCGCCGCGTTCAAACGTGCTGGGCTCGTACAGGTCGGTTCCGGGGATGTACAGCTGCGCGCCCATCGCGAACAGTGCGGTGGTGGGGCTGTTGAGGTATTTCGGTCCTTTCCGGTCGGCGTCGGTCAGGTCGGGCTGGCGTCGCCCGACAAACCCGAGGATCACGTCGGGTCCGGCGAAGGGGACTGTCTCAAAGTCTTCCCAGCCGTGGCGGCGGTGGATGATCGGCAGCACCAGCCGGTCGACGAAGTGATCGCGCACGCGCCCGGTGGCCTCATTGCGTTTCACGACCCCGGCGGCGACCATCTCGCCATCGCTGACCCCTCGTGCGCGCAGGTGAGTGACGAGCCGGTCCCACCCCGACGGGGCGTACCCGGGTCGGAAGCGTTCGTCGCCGGCCAGGTCCGTGCCGAACCGATCGGCCAGGTGGTGCGCTGCCCAAGAGTTGGGGAACTGTTCGCGGTAGTAGGCCAGCGTCAGGCTGTTGATCGCAGCGATCCGGTCGGTGCTGACCGGGCTGTCAGCAAAGAGCATCGCGCGGCGGCTCGCCCGTTCGATCTGGGCATCGGAGACCTCCAACGGACCCAAGGCGTCGCGGCGTAGCTGCGCCAGGAGGATCAACTGATCGAGATCGTCACCGGCGTTGTCGACCTCAACGGGCTCAAGACGGTTCGATACCGGCGCCCGTCCGTCGTGGTAGGTCGTGGATGCGTCGTCGGGGAGGGGCACGTGTTCCCACAGGTCCTCGTTCTGCTCGGTGGGTTCGTTGCGGTATTCGTCGGGGATGGGGTCCATCGCGACTGAGATCTGCCACACCAGCGATTGGCAGGGGTCATCACCAGCCGGCGTGGACTGGAGTGACTCGGGACGCAGGAGGTCGTTGATGGGCCAGCCGCGCGCGAGGGCGTTGTCGATGGTGGTGACCAGGGTCGGCCACCAGGGGCTGTCCTGGACCTGCCGGGCTGAGTCGGGCCCGAGCAGTTCGGGTAGGTGGGGTGCCCAGGGGGTTGAGAGGTGCTGGTCGTTGGTGACCTGTTCGGCGACGGCGGGGGACAGGTGCCCGGTGATGCGCCACCACAACGCGGCAGCCGGGTGATCGTCGGGCAACACGCCCATGCCGGTGGCTCGGCGCAGCATGGCGGGCGCGTCCAGGCCGCTGCGTGTCATCGCGGCGAGCCGCTCAGCCAGGATCGGCGCGAACGGATCCCGACTGGTCGCGGGGCAGGTCGCAACGATTTGCCGCCCCCATTCCTGCATCGCTGGGGCGCGGTCACCGTGAAGACGCGTGTCCAGGCAGCGTTGCCACAACGCGGCCGCCTTTTGGAGCTCCGGGCGTCCGGTGGGGCGCTGGTCGCCCGGTTCGACGAGCATCGCGGCTCGCCATACGGCGACATCACCCAGGAGCGCTTCAGCTGGGCGAGTGCCGCTGCTGGCCCACGACGGGGTCGCTTCACCGGTGGCCGCGTCCCGGACGGTCGCTGCCAGATCGGTCACGAGTGTCGCGCGTTGGGTGAGGTACGGGCCCCACGTGAGGTCCTCGGCCAGAGAAAGGGGCACTCCGGGCATCCACGGCAATGGACCCTGGCCTGCTCCGCGCAGGCCGCTGTCATCCAGGCGCCAGTCCAGGACAGCGGCGGTATCACCGGCAGTGTCCAACTCACGGGACTGCGCGGCCGATTGCAGGTGGACGATCGGATCCCCACCGCAGGCGCCGGTCAGGATCAGGTGCGCGCATAACGCGGGCCATGCGGGTTGCTCAGTGACACCAGGGACGACGCGGTCCGCGTCGGCCTCCAAGGCTCGCACTGTGTCAGCGCCGAGGTGCTGTTCGGCGCCGACGTAGAGGGCGTCGAGGTACCGCTGCGCGGCCTGTCCCAGCAACATGGCCGGGTCGCTGCTGTCGCGCAGCATCGTGGACGCCGACCGGGGAGCAAGATCGCGTGCCAGGACCTGTTCCAGCAGGTCTGTCGCGGTGAGCGGGTGGGTGGTGTCGGGGCGGATGAGCGTGTGCGGGTCCCCGTCGCCCACCACCTGCAGGTACAGGTGGTTGGCGTGTTTGCCGCGGGTCAGCATCGTGTACAGCTGTTGGCGTGATTCGTCCCCGGTGGCCAGGCCGTGCATCGTGTCCACGGACACGCCCTGGGCCGCGTGCACGGTGCTCGCGTACCCCAACTCGGTGGAAGCCTGTACGTAGTCGGCGGGCAATGTGACCAACCGGCCGTTGCGGGCGTGCTGCACCCGCAACGCGCCCTCGCGGATGCCCAGCACGGTCCAGCGGTCGCCGTTCTTGACCCAGTCAGTGGCCGTGGTCCGAAGCCGCCGGTCATTGGTCCGGGTGATGACCAGCTCCCCGGCACTGGCGAGGTTTCCGTCGGCCAGTCGCACCGTCGCCGCCGCGGGACCGGTGGGGGAGTGGCCCTCGAG
>JALYUK010000099.1 GCA_030853805.1 Actinomycetota bacterium
ACCCAGAACAAGACTGGTACGCAGGCCACACCTAGGCAGGTCTCGGCTGCACGGTTCCACCCGATGAGGAAGATGATCCCGGATGCGACGAGGAGAACCACGACCGGGACCGCCACGGTGTAGCGCGAGCTGAGAAAGACCGACGGGTCAGACTCGACACGTGCCACAGGAGTCCGCAACGGTGCCCCCATCGAATCTCGTTCCGCCTTGAAGTAAAAGTCAGACCGCCAAACTACCCGGGCGGTTTTGAGAGTACGGCCCAACCGTTGCCTCGCCGACTTGGGCCCACCTCGCTGACCAGATGCCTTCGTCACCGGTCAGCGATCGTTCGCCGGGAACTGGCTGACGGCTGCGATCGTGCAGCCCGCGCGGATTCAGGACACCGATGGCGCTCCGGGTCGGTACGACGCCAGCTGCAGGTCGTGATCGATCACGAATGTGCCCTGGCTCAGGATTGGCCATCCGAGGATCAAGTCCATCTTGCGCTCGATCGTCGCATTGGCGGCGCTCAGATCAACAACAGCCGCGACGGAGGCTCGAAACTCGGCGCCGAGCATCCGAACAGCCGCCATCTGCACCATGGGGGTTTGCATGACTGTGCCGCTGGAGTCTGTGCCCTCGCTCATGCTGTCGTGCGTGAAGAGGGTTGGGTGATGTGCCGCGAAACGTTCGTCCACGACGGTGACCGACGCACCGGTGTCTATGACCGCATCTGCTGTTTGCCCGGTCGGCCAGGTGACCGTGACGTACACATGGCGCCTGGATCCCACATAGATGGTTTGAACGTTCTCAGGCAAGTCTCCATCGACGATCAGAAGACCCTCGGCTAACCGGTATTCACAACGAAAACGGGATAGAACGTCTTGCCCGATGAGGGCGTCACGCGTCGACTGGTCGGCGGGAATCACATCCAAGTTCAGCAGGCCAAGCTGTTGACCGGCGAAGCACACCGCGAGTTCTGCTCGTTGCTGATCAGCAGTGACACCGAAGATCCCGGCACCTTCCCCGGGTACTTCCCTGCGCTGCATATCGGCGCGCTCGAACACCACGGAGCGCGCAGCGCCAGAGTCCAGAAGTGCCCGAACCGGGTGCCCGTCGACCTGCAGTTCCACGAAGGCCGCAGCTAATCGCCGATCGTCAACATCAGGGACTATCTCCAGGGGTATGCGGTGCATCTGCACAAGCTACTTCCCTGTGCGGCGGGCGGATCATCTCGAACACCAGCCGTAGCCCCGCCCGTAGCGGATGAGCCTGATCACCGCGTTCAGAACGTTCCGATCACATCGTGAGTGTCCCACTTCAAGACGTTCCGATAGGCGAACGAGATCCGGCGACCTCGGGCAGCAGTTCGGGCTTCGAGCTGATGCGTCCCGAACGGGTGCTCCATACGGGACGCCATGGTGATGGCGGTGTCCGATGAGCGATGGTCTATCGACGCATTTCGAGACTCTTTGTGACGGTGGTGGGGGTCGGGCCTCACGGGCATCTTGAGAACGCGTGAATCCCGATCGTGATGTGCGGACACTATGAACTATGGGGGATTCTTCCGAGAGCGTGCAGCTTCTCTGGTCGCGCGCATGCGCGGGCGACGGTGAGGCGTTCGGCCGGATCTTCGATGCCTACCGGGATCGGGTCTACCGTCACGCGTATCGGTTGGTCGACGGTGCGAACGATGCGGAAGATGTGACCGCCATCGTGTTCCTCGAGTTGTGGCGGCGTCGCGACGTGGTACGGGTGGTCGCAGACTCAGTTCTGCCATGGCTGCTCGTCACCACTGGCAATGTCGCCCGCAACCAGCGCCGGTCCGCCTTCCGTTACCGGCGCTTTCTAGCCGCGCTACCCAGGCCTGACAGTGCGCTTGACGCCGCAGCGTCGTCGGCACAGTCGAGCGTGCTCGGCTTGGACACGGACCTTCGTCGGACGCTGGACTCCCTTCGTGGCGACGATCTGCATCTTCTCGTCCTTGTCTCGATCGAGGACTACACGATTGCGGATGCCGCCGCAGTCCTGGGCCTGAGCGAAGCGGCTGTCAAGAGCCGCCTGCACCGCATCCGCGCCAGGATCCGCTCCCAACTAGCAACCGGCAACGAATTCACGACGAGGGCACAACCATGACCAGCATGTTGGACCCGAGGTTCGCCAATAGCCTGCGGGCCGCACTGGTTGAACACGTTGACCGAACAGCAGCGGTGCACAAACGGCGGTGGTGGCGGGCCATCGGAGTGAGCATCGGTGTGGTCATCGCTGGAGGAGGCGTTGCCGTCGCCCAAGGTGTGCTGACGCTGCCGGGCGCCGACCAGGTGACCGATCTGGGCAAATCCCTTACGGTCACCCGGACGGGGACGTCGACCGTCGACCTCGGTGCGCGGCCGAACAGCGCGACCAATGTCGAGTTGCGCCTGCGGTGTCTAAGCGCTGGCACCTTCATCTTCGCCGACGGCGCGTCGATGTCCTGCACTGCGGCCGATGCGGCAGCCGGCACGGGCGTCGCAGAGTACGCCCTAGTGCTCGGCGCTGGCCAGGAATCCACCACCATCACCACCGCCCACGACGCGCGTTGGACCCTCACGGTCACGTACTCCCAGCACGTCCCGACCGGCTGGGCAACGAACGCGCACGGGCAGACCTACGGCGTTACGAACGACCACGGCCAGGAGCCGGACCTCCTCGCCGCCGTCGCCACGAACGGCAAACAGGGCTACGTCTATGCCATCAAACTCAATGGCCCCGCGCCCGCCAACCCCGCGCAAGCGCTGCAGTGGTCACAGCAGGACGCCGGTCTCAGTCATGCCATCCCGGTCTACGCAAGCGACGGCACCACCAAGATCGGCGACTTCGACGTGCCCGGCATCGCCCGTGC
>JALYUK010000154.1 GCA_030853805.1 Actinomycetota bacterium
CTTCCCAGGTGGTCAAACATGCGCGGTTGCCCTGCGGGTCGGCCAGCACCCAAAACGCTGGAGCAGCGGTGTCATCGACCAGCTCACCGCCGGCGTTGATCGCGGCAGCAATACGGTCCTGAACCACCTCGGGCGGGATACGCAGGTCCAAGTGCCAGCGCTGCCGCGGAACGTCGTGGGCGTCGGTGGGTTGGAACCAGATCGTCGCCCGACGCCCCGTGGCGTCGCGGAGCTGCAGTTCCCCCTCGGTCTGGACGGGGTCGTAGTCGAGCAGCGCAACCCAGAACGGCCTGATTTCTGCTTCGTCGGCCGAGTCAAGGCCAAGTTCCAGCACGCTGGTGCGTTCCGGGTGCGACCTGGCCCCGGCGGCGCGGGCCAGGTTGCTGATGGCATGGGCCAGGGCCACGTCCCGGGAGGTCACCCCACCAACGTCGTGACTGGACAGTCGGACATCGAGCCGCCCATAGGCCAGGTCGAGGTCGGGATGATGATCCATCTCCTGCGCGGCGACCGTGATGGCGTCAACCAGCGTGACCGCGGTAACGAAGTCGCCGGTATCGAAGCTGGCGTACAACCGGTCGATCAGCATCCGCCAGTCAGGCAGCTGCTCACTGACCAAATCCTGCTCGGTCAGCGTGCGCTTCGGGTCCGGCGGAGTCTGGGTCTTGTCGCTCACTCACATCACCTTCTATCCGATCGGCTGAGGGTTTGTAGGCGACTCTGGCACAGCCCACCGGCCCGTGTTCTCGTCGTGGAGCCGCACCGGCTTCGACAAGGCGCATGGCGCGAGCACCCGGCCCGTCATCAACATCGCGTCCGCCCCTGAACACGCCGATCATGCTGCGGGGTCGGGAGAATCGCCGCCCAGGGAATCGAGAACCGGTCAGCCTTCAGATCAGCGGTTTGATCATGTGTGAACTGCTGACCTGATCATTCATCTGGTCATGTCATGTCGTGGCAGGTGGGTGCGCCACGACAATGTGTGAGGCCGCGTTGCGGGTCTGACCTGTTACGTCCCCGCCGCGGCCCACGTGTCCTTGTGATGCGCACCCTGGCGGGGGTGCCTTGTGGTGCCCGGCACAATCAGCAGTATGGGCGATAACGACGTGGACCGGCCTGGGCCCCTCTTTGCGAAAGCGGTCACGGCGATGTTGCGCGAAGCGCGTTCGCTGTCGCGGCGCGCTAACAAACTCACTCTTGCTGCCGCGGCCGGAGAGGATCGAAAGACTGAGCAGCTCGCCGCGGAGACCTGCACCAGCCTGGAACAGCTCGTGCACCATCTGATGCTGCTGGAACGTCAGGCACAGCGCGGTGAGAAACCCGCAACTGGGCGCCGGTAGCAGTCAACAGTTTCATCGTCGCCGGTGTTCGGGGGGCGCGCGGCGAATTCTGGTGAGGTCGGAAGTCGGAGGCAATAGTGCCCGTGCCCGTGCCCGTGCCCGTGCCCGTGCACGGTGGACCGGTGACGCGCGGTGGGGGTAGGTGGCTGCCACAGTGGGCAGGGTGAACATGCTGCGACCGCTGGCGTGCCGCTCGTGAGCAAGGGCGCCGAGACGGCCCGTGCCCGCGTGCAGCACGTCGTACGCGACCTGCTGCCGGGCGAGCCCAACGTGGAGGTCGTGTGGGCACCGGGTGGGCATGGTGGCTCCAGTAGCACCCGCGCCGGGCATCCGGTCATCACCATCAGTGCACCGTTGCTGACCCAGGTCGAGGTCGCGTTGTTCGTCGCCGCCCACGAGGCGGGACATATTCGATTGGGTCACGTCGCGGGCCGTGCACGAACGGTCGGGATCTACCTGGGCGGGTTCGCTGGGTGCCTGATCGCCGGGTGCGCGATCGCGGTGGCCGCGTTCGGGTGGGCCGGGATCAACCTGGCCCCGTTGGCGATGCTGGTGTGGGTGCTGGCGCAGCGCCCGTTGCTGGCCCGGTTGAAGCAACCCCAAGAACTGGCCGCTGACTACTTCGCCGCACGGGCGGGGTACCCGCTCACTGAGTCGATGCTCACCGTGTTGGACGTGCCCGTCTCCCGAACGGACACCTGGGCGGGCTGGACCTTCCCCACACACCCGACCTGGGCGACCCGCCTCGCTGTCTCCATCGACGCTATCCCCATCGACGCTATCCCCATCGACGCTGTGTCCATCGACGCCTGGGAGGGTTACCAGAGGCATAGTTGATCCGCGTCCAGTCCGCTGATCCCAGCGGCGCGGGCGGTGTTGACGTCGCCGCCGGCGAGGATCGCTGCGCGGATCGCCCGGGACCGCCCACCGGGTCCGCGTACGTCGCGGAGCGGGGAGCGTGGGTGCCAGCGGCGTATCAACCATTCGTCTTGGTTGGTGCCGGGCGTGGCCGAGCGCAGATGGTCGGGTCGTTGACACGAGGGCTCATCACAGGTGTGCGCGAGGACCTCGATCCTGGTCAGGGCGTCCAGCCCGTAGGTCATGGCCCACCCGAACCGGTGGGCGATGACCACCACGTCACACCGCGTGCCGTCCGAGCCCGTGGTGGCGGTCACCCAAAAACGACCGTGGCCACCACGGGCGTGCAGGGCGCCGGCCCAAAACCAGCACCCTGGGGTGCGGTGCACCTTCGCCTCATACCGGGCCCGCACGGCCGGGTCGCCTAACGCCACCCGCAGTACCTCCAAGCGCGCGTCCGTTCCCGCAGACCCCACACCGCCAACGCGGGCAGTGTCCTGGTCGACGTGCTCGCCGGGCACGTGGACCAGCAGGGGGATCTGCGGGGGCGCGTTCATCGGACAGCCGGCCCACCGTGCATGTGGTGCGGGCGATCGTCGCGGTGGCTGGGGGGCGTTCCCTTGGCCGCCAGTCGTGCCAACTCCTGCGTTACCGCTGAGCCACCGGCCTGAAACGATGCCCGCGCCTGCGCGGCGGTTCGCGGACCGTTCCTCCATTCCTCTGGCACGTCCAACGGCCTCGATGGTTGTGGACCACCGTGTCGCACTGTGTCAGCGTCCAGGTCGCGTTGAGCGTCGCGCAGGATCGGCGCGGCGCGTTGGACGACGGCGGCCAGGTCCGCGTCGGGTATTCCGATGACGGTCGCGCCCAGGTTCACCCCCAACTGGGTGTCGATGGGGTCCGATGTCCCGTGCTGGGGAAACCCCGGGGTGACCAGGTGCACGCTCGATGCGCCCGTGAGCCGGTCTACTCGTAGGTCCAACGACCCGTCCGGGCCGGTGATCGTCGCCGAGGGTGTGCCTGCCCCCGTGTGCAGTACCGGGTCGGTCACCCTCAACCGACCGTCGCCGGCAGCGTGCAGCTGCGAGGCGACGAACGCGGTCGCGTCGGTCACTGCCGCATCCGCTGCAACCGGTGGGCTCAGCGTGCCGTCCGCGATCGCTTTCAGCTGCGCGTACGAGGAGACCGGCGGTAGGCCGCTCGTCTGCCACTGCTGGACACGGGTGCGGGCTGCGCCGAGCGCGCGCCCTGCCGCCGCCACCACGGGAGCCAGTTCTTCCGGGGCGACCTGCAAGATTGCCGCCGCCTGCTCCATGTCCAGCACCGCGCCCATGACGACCTGGCCGTCGTTGTAGTGCGGTGAGGTCCCGTTGAACATCATCCGCGCCGCGCCGCCGCGGCCATCGCGCAGAAGATGCACCAGGTCACCGCAGGCGTGGCTGGACAGCAGCATCTCGTCGTGGCCGGTGTCCATGGTTGCCAGGTATGCCGGACCTACCAGGACCGGTGACCCCGGCCCCGCCTGCACCGGCGCGCTATACGCGTGCGGGCTCAGTTGCAGACCCGCAGTGTCGCTGTCCATCACGCCACCGCACCGTCGTCGGCACGCCCCTGCGTGTCCTTGCCAGACCCGGTGCTGTCCTCAGCGGCGGGCACTAACGCCACACCACCGGGACTCCCACCCTCACCCACGCCTTCAGGCCTGGCCTCCGTGATGAGTTTCTTGTGCCGTGTGCGCAGCGCTTGGACCTGCCCGGCGGACACGTCCAGCAAGGCAGCCGCTCCCGCGACTGGTTCGCCCTCGGTGTCACACAGCCCGGCTACGGCTGCTGCCAGGCTCGCTTCGTTGGCATCGACCTGTGCCTGCAACGCCGCGCGCCGATCCACCCCGGCGTACCAATCAGTGACCAACGCTTCAACGCGTCGGTCCCGCGCTTTGCGTTCCTGCTCTTGTCGTGCCTTCGCTGCCCGTGCTCGATCACGCGGACTGAGCACACTGCTGCTCTTGCTTGCTGATGCCATCAGGGATACCTCTCGTGTGAGTGAGAACTATCCGTTGACGCAACCACCGAACCCTGCCGAACTTTTGATGCCAGGACCCGTCTGGATCACGCAACGGAACCCGCATCCCCACCTTCATCGAAGCATGCCAGATCACCGTAGGCAAGCAACCCCACCGACCCGACCAGACCAACCTCACGGACCACCCCCCAAGCACCACAGCCCACAAAGCCAGCCCACCGCGAACACACGAAAAATACTTCATACAGATTGACACACCTCTTGCACCCCAGTGAGTCGGTCCTAGAATCATCTCATGCAGTCCATCCATAAGCTCACCGCTGGGAACGGGTACACCTACCTCACCCAGCAGGTCGCGGCGATGGATTCAACGGGTGTTTCTGATGGTCAGCTCGCGGAGTATTACTCCGCGAAGGGTGAGTCCCCGGGCCGGTGGGTCGGGACCGGCCTGACCGGTGTGTCCGGTATCACCGAGGGTGACCTGGTCAGCGAGGCACAGATGAAAGCCTTGTTCGGGGTAGGTCGCCACCCCGATGCGGATGCCATGTACGAGCGTCTTATCGCGGGTGGGATGGACCCGTCGAAGGCCCTGGAGGCGACCCAGTTGGGG
>JALYUK010000434.1 GCA_030853805.1 Actinomycetota bacterium
GCTGCGGGGCTTCGAACGTGTGAAGGCTGATCTGGACGGGCTCGGAGCGAAGGTGGTATCGGTCTCGGTGGACAAGGAGGCGACAACGACAGAGCTGGTCGAGAAATACCGGCTCACGTTCCCGGTCGGATATGGCGCCGACGCACACCACCTCGCGGACCTGACCGGCGCCTTCGTTAACCCAGACCCGGTCTATCTGCAAGCAACGGGGTTCGTGATCAACCCCGAAGGCATCGTGATGACCAGTGTGTACTCCTCCGGCGCGATCGGTCGCCTGACCGCAGACGACACTGTTGGTTTGATCCGCTACGCACGTGAGCACGGAGCATGAGTCCTCGGATGCCGTCGCTGAGGCTTCGCCTGCCCGAGACACCACCCCGAATCTGGCCGAGTAGGGACCCGGGCCGACTGCACCACGAGTCGATCACCGCGCGCCTCGGGGCCGCGGTGGGTATCGCTTTCGGTATCTGTTTCATCACCGGGTTGATCAGTCATTACAACTCCCATCCGTGGGGCTGGCTTCCGCCGCCCGCGACGCCGGCAGGTGGGTACCGCTTCATCCAGGGTGTGCATGTCATCACCGGCTTTATGACGATTCCGTTGATCTTGGCGAAGTTGTGGTCAGTACAGCACAAACTGTTCGAGTGGCCGCCGGTAAAATCAGTGGTTCATCTGCTGGAGCGTCTCAGCATCTTCGTGTTGATCGCCGCGACGTTGGTTCAGCTGGTGTCCGGGGTGCTGAACGTCATCCAGTTTTACCCCTTCAAATGGCCGTTCGTGAGCGTGCATTACGCGCTGGCTTGGGTTGTGATCGGCGCCCTGTTACTGCACATCGCCGTCAAGCTACCCCTCATTCGCCGCGGTTTGAGCACCTCACTGAAAGGACCGCTGGTCGATGAACAGGGTCTGACCCGGCGGGGCGCTGTCACCGGGATCGGGATCGGGGTCGGCGTGGTCGGTGTGAGCACTGTCGGACAGGTGGTCGGACCGTTGGCCAAAGTAGCTCTGCTGGCGCCACGTCGCCCGGATCAGGCACCCGAACAGCATCTGCCCGTCCAGCGAACCGCGGGGCAGGCCGGGGTCGCCAAGAAGGCCGTGGCCAACGACTACGTACTGACTGTCAAAGGCACCAGCACCCAGACCTTCAGTACCGCCCAACTGGAGGCAATGCCTCACCAGACCCGCAATCTGTCGATCGCTTGCGTGGAGGGATGGAGCCAGGGTGCGACGTGGTCGGGGCCTTCGTTGCTGAACCTGGTGACGATGGCCGGTGGGAACTCCCACAGCGTGGTGAGGATCACCTCGTTGGAGAAGACCGGTTTTAACCACTGCACGCTCACCGGCGGGCAACTCAGCGCAGCGCTGCTGGCTACTCACCTGCACGGTGAGCGACTGACCCTTGACCACGGGTATCCGATACGTCTGATCGCACCCGACCAAAAGGGTGAGCTTCAAACAAAATGGGTCAGCAAGATCGAGGTCAAAAATGCCTGATCGCACCGTTCGCTTCGCTATCGGTGGGCTCGGCATCCTCGCCGCTGCCTTCGGATTCCGGTTGCTGTGGGATGAGCGGCTCTACATCAAGAAGGTCAACTTCGCCGAATGGCTGATCGGTGGAGTGCTGCTGCAGGACGTCGTCATTGCGAACGTGCTGCTGCTGATCGGCTGGCTCGTGACGAAGGCGCTTCCCGCGCATATCCGCGGATTCGCCCAAGGCGGCTTAATCGTGATCGCACTGAGTGGGTCGATGGCGTTCTTCGTAATCTGGCGACAGGGCACCGCCAGCAGCCCGGGTCTGGCGCTGTTGAGCCAGAACTACGTGACCAACTTCGCGATCATCATCGCGGTCGTCGTGGTCGGTGCCGCCTTGTTCTACGCAACCTCGTTGCGCACCCTCAGGAAATCCCGCCCGAACTAAGACACGCTCTGCGCCCAGCGCAACGGCTGCTTGGCCCACGGCTCGCGCCAGCGCAACGGCTGCTTGGCCCACGGCTCGCGCCAGCGCACCGGATGACGCGGCCACCCACCGGGACCG
>JALYUK010000168.1 GCA_030853805.1 Actinomycetota bacterium
CCACCGGTCTGTGTGTCGGGCACGTCGCACCTGAGGCGGTGGACGAGGGACCGATCGCGTTCGTGCGCGATGGCGACCGCGTGCGGCTCGACGTCGGCAACGCAAGGCTGGACCTGCTGGTCGACGACGCCGAGATGGCACGTCGTCGCGATGAGGGCGTGACGCACCCGGCGCCGAAGTACACCCGTGGTGTCCTCGCGAAGTACGTCCGCCTCGTGGGCTCGGCCAGCAACGGCGCGGTGTGTGACTGACCAGGCTCGACCAGTCCTTCGGGGCGGACCCGGCGGGCCGGCTGTCGTCCTGGACGGACTGGTCAAAGCATTCAACGGGCGCCTCGCGGTGGACCACCTCTCGCTGCAGATCCCGGCCGGATCCGTCTACGGGATGCTCGGCCCGAACGGCGCGGGCAAGACCACGTCGATGCTGATGGTGAGCGGATTGATGCGCCCGGACGCCGGGAGCGTGCAGGTGCTCGGCCACGATGTCTGGTCCGACCCGGCCGGCGCCAAGGCGCTCTTCGGGGTATCCCCGGACGGGCTGCGGCTCTTCGACATGCTCAGCGCCGCCGAGTTGCTGCGGTACGTGGGGGAGTTGCGCTCGATGCCGGGGCCGGTGATCGCACAGCGGTCGGCGGAACTGCTGCACGTGCTCGGGTTGAGCGAAGCGGCCAACGTGGTCGTGGCCGACTTCTCGGCCGGTATGACGAAGAAGATCGGGCTGGCCTGCGCAATGTTGCATGCTCCGCGGCTGCTGATTTTGGACGAGCCGTTCGAATCGGTCGATCCGGTCTCGGCGCAGACGATGCGCGGTGTCATCGCCCGGTACGTGGCCGGCGGCGGGACCGTGGTGATCTCCAGTCATGTGATGGAGCTGGTCGAGACCGTCTGCGACCACGTCGCCGTGATCGTCGCTGGGCGGGTGCTCGCGGCCGGACGCACGGATGACGTACGCGGGGGGATCAGCCTGCACCAACGGTTCCTGGACCTGGTCGGCGCCGGGCCGGCAGGCGACTTCGACGGCGGGCTGGCGTGGTTGCGGTCCTGATCCGGCTGAAGCTGAATGTCCTACGACGGACGTTGGGCCGCGAGAGTTCACGCCTGATCAGCTACATCATCGGTGGGATCTTCGCCGGCTTCGTAGCAATCGCCTCCATCCCAGCGGCTATCGCCCTGCGCAGCGCCTCGGTGGACTCGGCGTCCATCTCGCTGCTGGCCCTCGCCACGATGACCGTGATGTGGATGCTCGCCCCGTTGTTGACGGTCGGCGTCGATGCGACGTTGGATCCGCAGCGGCTGTCCCTGTTCCCGCTGCGTGCCCGCCAGCTGTTGCCGGGACTTGTCGCAGCCGCCCTGGTGGGTATTCCGGGTGCTGTGACCATCGTTTTCGCGCTCGCCCACCTGGTCATCTGGAGCCGTTCGATCCCGGCATTGCTGGCTGCATTGTTCGGAGCGGTACTGGGGGTCGTGACCGGCGTCGTCCTGTCGCGGGCGATCAGCTCGATGCTGGCGCGATCGTTGTGGAAGAGGCGCTCGCGATTCCTGGTGATGCTGCTCTTCCCGCTGCTCTATCTGATGCCGGCGCTGTTCAACCTGCTGTTGTTGTCCGGCGGCGGCGGTGCGCTGGGGTCATCGGGTCTGCGGCAGGCCGCCCGAGTCGCGGCATGGTCACCGTTCGGATGGGCGTGGGCGATGCCGTGGCAGGTGGCGCGCGGCGCATGGGGGTTGGCTCTGCTGGATCTGCTGCTGGCCGCCTGTTTCCTGGGCGCATTGCTGCTGCTGTGGGCGAGGGTGCTGAGCGTTGAACTGACCAGCACCGCACCTCAGGAGTCGGCGAGGGTGCGTGATCTACGGTCCACCGCGTGGGGTTCGCGGGTGCGTTCATCCAATCCGCTCGCCGCGGTGACTCGACGCAGAATGCTCGCGTGGCGGCGCGACACCCGGCTCACGGCGCAGGCCGTCTCGATGACAACGGTGTCCCTGCTACCGCTGGTCCCCGCTCTGTTCGACAGGACGGGAGACTTTCCCAGCATTCCGGCGCCCACGCTGCTGATCGTCGCCGCAGGGGTCCTGACGGCCAATGACCTGGCCTACGACGGTTCGTCCTGGTGGATGCAGGTCGTCGCCGGGGTGCCCGGGTGGATCGACCGTGCCGGCCGGGTCCTGGCGATCGGAATCCCGGTGCTGATGGTCGCGGTGCTCGTGTCGGTGCTGCAGGCTGCGCTGGGCCAACCCGTCGAGTGGTTGCTCGTCAGTGGACCGTTGGCCAGCGCCCTCCTGGTCGCCCTCGGAGTCGGATGCGCGCTCGGGGCGCTCGATCCGGGTCAGGCCCCGCGGCGCGGTAGCAACCCGTTCGCAGGAAACGCCGGCAACGGTGCGCGCGGATGTCTGACCGCGGCCTCGACCTTCATTGCGCCGGCCCTGTTGTCCGCGCCGATCATCATCGGTGCGGTACTGGCCCGCGGGTCCGACACAGGCCAGTTCGCCGTGTTGCTCGCCGGTGTTCTCTGGGGTGGCGGTGTCCTCACGCTCGCCATCTGGTGGGGCGGGCAGCACCTGGATCATCGAGCGCCGGAGATGCTGGACAAGCTGCGCGTCTTCGGCTGATGCGGGCCCGCCAGATCTGCCGTTTACGCGACTCGGGACACAGCCGGATGCGATGGGGCACAGTGGGTCCATGACGACCATCGCAATTTTTGGCGGCCACGGCAAAGTGGCGCTCGCCCTGTCCAGAATGCTGGTCGCTGCCGGCCACGACGTGCGGTCGATCTTTCGTAACGAGGAACACGTGCCCGACGTGCTCGCTACCGGAGCCAAGCCGGCGGTCGGCGACCTGGAGAAGCTGGATGTGCCCGCGATGACCGAGATGCTGAACGGTGTCGACATCGTGGTGTGGGCGGCCGGTGCGGGCGGCGGCAGCGATGCGCGGACCTACGCCGTCGACCGCGATGCCGCGATCCGCAGCATGAATGCGACGGTGGCGGCCGACATCACGCGGTACGTCATGGTGTCGTACTTCGGCGCCGGGCCGGATCACGGCGTACCGCATGACAACTCGTTCTTCGCCTACGCCGACGCCAAGGCGGCCGCAGACGAGTATCTGCGCGGCACGGGACTGGATTGGACCATTCTGGGACCGAGCACGTTGACCGACGACGACGCGACCAGCCGTATCGAGCTCACCGTTGTTGGTCCTGAGTCCACGGATTCCACGATCGAAGGGTCGTCGGTCAGCCGCGCGGACGTCGCAGCGGTGATCGCCGCAGTCGTCGACCTGAAAGCCTCCTGCGGCAAGGTGATCGACTTCAACAACGGACCGACGCCGATCGGCGAGGCGCTGGACGCTTTATGAGCACTGTGACTGTTCGGCGACGGGGTGCACGAGCTCGGTCGATTTCACATAGTGAGATTCGCGTCTCAGTATGTTGACGCTGAAGTAACTCCTGGCGAAACTTGCCGTGTGGCCAGTCTCCTAGTACTTCCAAGGCACGCCCGCTGACAACCCGTCGGTGAGCGTGCCAGCCCTCAATGCCTGTCAAGGCTGGGGGCCTTTTTCATGCCACGTTCGAAAGGCTCATGAAGCCTGCACCAGATTCAGGTACGGCCGGATTCGCAACGCGAGGACACTATGACCAACGTGAAGCAGCAATCGTTCGCTCCAGTGCCGACGGCTCCCGCCGGTGCGGGCAAGGTGACGCCGGCCGTGCCGGTCACGCCGGTAGAGGTGCTCACCGGAGCGCAGAGCCTGGTGCGCACCCTCGAACTGCTCGAGGTCGATACTGTCTTCGGGATTCCCGGCGGGGCAATTCTTCCGGCGTACGACCCGCTGATGGATTCCACCAAGGTGCGTCACATCCTGGTGCGTCACGAGCAGGGCGCCGGGCACGCGGCCCAGGGATACGCCGCAGCCAGCGGCAAGGTCGGTGTGTGTATGGCGACCAGCGGACCCGGCGCGACCAACCTGGTCACCGCGATCGCCGACGCCTACATGGATTCGGTGCCGATCGTGGCCATCACCGGGCAGGTGGCGTCCCGGGTGATCGGGACGGACGCCTTCCAGGAAGCGGATATCCGTGGCATCACGATGCCGATCACCAAGCACAACTACCTGATCACCAAGTCAGCGGACATCCCCCGTGCACTGGCTGAGGCGTTCCACATTGCAGGCACGGGTCGACCCGGTCCGGTACTGGTCGACATCAGCAAGGACGCCCTGGTCGGCACGGCCGAATTCAGCTGGCCGCCGGTGTTCGATCTGCCCGGATACCGCCCGGTCACCAAACCGCATCACAAGCAGATTCGCGCTGCTGCCGAGCTGATCGCCGGCGCTGCGCGTCCGGTGCTCTACGTGGGTGGCGGAGTGATCCGCGCGGAGGCTGCCCGTGAACTCGCGCAGCTGGTCGAGTTGTCCCAGATCCCGGTGGTCACCACGTTGATGGCACGGGGCGTCTTCCCCGACAGTCACCCCTTGCACCTGGGCATGCCGGGTATGCACGGATCAGTGGCAGCCGTGACGGCACTGCAGAAAGCCGATCTGCTCATCGCGCTGGGCACCCGGTTCGATGACCGGGTGACCGGCGAGATCTCTTCGTTCGCTCCCGAGGCGAAGGTGATCCACGCGGATATCGACCCCGCCGAGATCTCCAAGAACCGGGCCGCCGACGTGCCGATCGTGGGGGACTGCAAAGAAGTCATCAGCGAGCTGATCATGTCGATACGCGCCGATCAGGAAGCCGGTCGCGGCGGTGACTACGCCGAATGGCGCACCCGCACGCAGGGGTGGGCCGCTACGTTCCCGCTCGGTTACACCCCGGACGACAACGCCACAGCAATCGCGCCGCAGTACGTCATCGAGCGGATCGGCGCACTGACCGGACCGGAAGCCGTCTACGCCTCGGGTGTCGGGCAGCATCAGATGTGGGCCGCTCAGTTCGTGCAGTACGAGCGCCCCAACGCGTGGCTGAACTCCGGCGGACTCGGCACGATGGGGTATGCAGTGCCGGCGGCGATGGGCGCGAAGGTGTCTCAGCCCGATCGCGTGGTGTGGGCGATAGACGGTGACGGATGCTTCCAGATGACCAATCAGGAGTTGGCGACCTGTGTCATCAACAACATCCCGATCAAGATCGCCATCATCAACAACTCCAGCCTCGGCATGGTGCGGCAGTGGCAGACGCTGTTCTACAACCAGCGTTACTCCAACACCGACCTGAACACCTCGGTAGGTTCGCGGGTGCCCGATTTCGTCAAACTGGCGGACGCGTACGGGTGCGTCGGTCTGCGCTGCGAGCGCGCCGAGGACGTCGACGCGACGATCCTGAAGGCGCTGGAGATCAACGACGCGCCGGTCGTGATCGACTTCGTGGTCGAACGCGACGCGATGGTCTGGCCGATGGTCCCCTCGGGTGTCAGTAACGACATGGTGACGGTGGCGCGGGCGATGACCCCCGTCTGGGACCGCGACAGTGACGACGGCCAAGAATGACCGCCACGAGTAGAGCACTGCAGGCATTCAGGCGACGAGGAGAACTCTGATGGCGCGGCACACCCTTTCGGTGCTGGTGGAGAACAACCCCGGCGTCCTGGCACGTATCGCGGGCCTGATCTCGCGGCGCGGATTCAACATCGACTCGCTGGCAGTCGGCCCGACGGAGCACCCCACGATGTCGCGGATGACGATCGTGGTCGATGTCGAGCAGGTCGCCCTGGAGCAGGTCACCAAGCAGCTGAACAAGCTCATCGAGGTACGCAAGGTGGTCGAGCTGGAGTCGGATGCTTCGGTGCAGCGCGAGATCGTGCTGATCAAAGTGCGCTGCGACGCCGGGAACCGAGCAGAAATCGTGCAGATCGCCGAGTTGTTCCGGTGCAATGTGGTGGACGTGGCCAACGACTCGCTGGTCATCGAAGCGACCGGCACACCCGGCAAGCTGACGGCACTGCTGAACATTCTGGAGCCGTACGGTGTGCGCGAGCTGGTGCAGTCGGGGTTGGTGGCCGTGGGTCGGGGCGGTAAATCCATTACCGACCGCTCCCGGCGCTCGGCCTGAGTTGACCGCGAGCCACCCGACACACTTGACCAGACATCATTCGATCAACCAAGGAGATTCATACTGTGCCTGCTGAGATGTTCTACGACGACGATGCCGACCTGTCGGTCATCCAGGGTCGCAAGGTTGCCGTCATCGGTTACGGAAGCCAGGGCCACGCCCACGCGCTGAACCTGCGTGACTCCGGTGTTTCCGTGGTCGTCGGTCTGCGGGAAGGTTCCCCGTCGCGGGAGAAGGCGCAGAACGAGGGCCTGGAGGTGGCGACCGTCGCCGAGGCCGTCAAAGGCGCCGATGTCGTCATGGTGCTCGCGCCGGATCAGATCCAGCGCAGCCTCTACACCGCGGAGATCGAGCCGTACCTGGAGCCGGGCAACGCCCTCTTCTTCAGCCACGGGTTCAACATCCGCTTCGGTTACATCGTGCCGCCGGAAGGTGTGGACGTCGTGATGGTTGCGCCCAAGGGCCCCGGCCACCTGGTTCGCCGCGAGTATGTCGACGGTCGCGGCGTGCCCGTGCTGGTTGCCGTCGAGGTCGACGCCACGGGTAACGCCTGGGAGCTGGGCAAGTCCTACGCCAAGGGCATCGGCGGACTGCGTGCCGGCGGCATCAAGACCACCTTCACCGAAGAGACCGAGACGGACCTGTTCGGTGAGCAGGCCGTGCTCTGCGGTGGCGCGTCGCAGCTGGTGATGTACGGCTTCGAGGTGCTCACCGAGGCCGGTTACCAGCCGGAGATCGCCTACTTCGAGTGCCTGCATGAGTTGAAGCTGATCGTCGATCTGATGATCGAGGGCGGTATCGCCAAGCAGCGGTGGTCGATCTCCGACACCGCCGAGTACGGCGATTACGTGTCGGGTCCGCGCGTTATCGACCCGCATGTCAAGGAAAATATGCAGGCCGTGCTGGCGGATATCGTGAACGGCAACTTCGCCAAGCGCTTCATCGAGGACCAGGACGCCGGTGCCCCGGAGTTCAACCGGCTGCGCGAGCAGGGCGCCCAGCACCCGATCGAGAAGACCGGCAAACAGCTTCGTGGCCTGATGAGCTGGATCAAAGACACCGACTCGGACTATGTCGAAGGTTCAGCCTCCCGCTGAGTTACCGCCATTTGGACATGCTCAACGGGGCACATATGCCCCGTTGAGCATGTCCAAATCGGGAGAGTCAGTCCGACTACTTTCTCAAAATGTGAGATGCGGGTATCGAAGTGTGGATACCCGGGCCTATTCTCGATCCAGGTTCGGCGCCGACCGGCGTCCCCAGACTCACCAGCCCACCTGACTGTCATCAGCGGTTACCCCCGCATCGACGGCGCGCGGCTCACGCATCGATTACCTGGGAGAGACATGTCTGAGAATCAGCTCGAAATGCAACGCGCTCTGCAAGAATCAATGGATCTGCGCGACTGACGACGCGGATACGAAGCAAGCCCCGGACATCTGGCCGGGGCTTCTTCATGTTCCGGACGCATGACCGTCGGCTCGGATGTCTTGCCATGCGAGATCGCTGTTTCGAATGCCAAGACAGTGATTAGCGTGCGCGGGTATGACGATCAACCGCACGGATCCCTCAGCAGTCTCATTGCCCGACGCGATCAACCTGGCGGTCATCGGCGGTGACGGGATCGGCCCGGAAGTCGTTGCCGAGGGCTTCAAGGTGCTGGACGCGGTAACGACCGCGCGCGTTTCGCGCAACGAATACGACCTCGGCGCGCGTCGCTGGCACGCGAGCGGCGAGATTCTCCCGGATTCGGTCGAGACCG
Organism: Actinomycetota bacterium; assembly: GCA_030853805.1. Lineage (GTDB taxonomy): Bacteria > Actinomycetota > Actinomycetes > Actinomycetales > Dermatophilaceae > Allobranchiibius. The sequence goes on from JALYUK010000168.1 coordinate 7,806, forward strand.
AATTGCGTGGCCATGACGTCATCCTGCTGGGTGCGATCGGCGACCCGAGCGTGCCGAGTGGGGTCCTGGAGCGCGGCCTGCTCCTGAAGTTGCGGTTTGATTTCGACCACTACATCAATCTGCGCCCGGCGAAGCTGCTTCCGGGTGTCCGCTCACCGCTCGATGTGGACAGCGTCGCTCCCGGTGGGATCGACTTCGTGGTCGTGCGGGAAGGGACCGAGGGCCCCTACACCGGCAACGGCGGAGCGCTGCGCGTCGGTACGCCGGGCGAGCTGGCTACCGAGGTAAGCGTCAATACCCGCTTCGGCGTCGAGCGGGCGGTGCGTGACGCGTTCGCCCGTGCCCAGGCCCGCCCGCGCAAACACCTGACGTTGATCCACAAGCACAACGTGCTGGCCTACGCAGGTCACCTGTGGCGCCGCACCTTCGAAGAGGTGGGTGCGCAGTTCCCCGATGTGACGACCGCCTACTGCCACGTGGACGCGGCCACCATCTACCTGGTGACCGATCCAGGCCGGTTCGACGTGATCGTCACCGACAACCTCTTCGGAGACATCGTCACCGACCTGGCAGCCGCGGTGACCGGGGGTATCGGCCTGGCCGCCTCGGGCAATATCAACCCCGAAGGCACCGCGCCGTCGATGTTCGAGCCGGTTCACGGGTCAGCACCCGACATCGCCGGCCAGGCCAAGGCCGACCCCACCGCGACGATCCTGTCGGTCGCCATGCTCCTGGAGCACCTGGGGCGGCCAGACGAAGCCGCCCGGGTGCACGCAGCGGTCGCAGCCGACCTCGTCTCGCGCGGTGCTGTCCCGCGCTCGACCAGTCAGGTCGGCGACGCCATTGCCGCTGGAGTATGAGCGTGCGGCGTAGCCTGATCCCACCCCAGCCCCAGTAACGCGCGTCACACCCCGCACGCGCGGCACGCACTCCGAGGAGACCGACATGGCCCTGACCTTCGACGTGACCGAGCGCCCCGACCCCGTCAGCGACCAGCAGCGCGCCGCCGTGCTGGCCGACCCGGGCTTCGGTAACTACTTCACCGACCACATGGTCACGGTGACGTGGACGAAGGGTGTCGGTTGGCACGATGCGCGCGTCACCCCCTACGGTCCGATCGCCATCGATCCGTCTGCGGCTGTGCTGCACTACGCGCAGGAGATCTTCGAGGGGATGAAGGCCTACCGGCATGCCGACGGCTCGGTCTGGACCTTCCGGCCGGAGCGGAACGCTGCCCGATTCGCCCGCAGCTCTGCCCGGATGGCGTTGCCGGTCATGGACGAGACGGACTTCATCGATTCGTTGCGGGCGCTGGTTACCGTCGACAAGTCGTGGGTGCCCGAGGCCGATGGCGCCGAAACCTCGCTCTACCTACGTCCGTTCATGTTCGCGTCCGAGCCGTTCCTCGGGGTTCGTCCCTCGAACGTGGTGACGTTCTGTGTGATCGCCTCACCGGCCGGCGCGTATTTCAGCGGGGGCGTCAAGCCCATCTCGCTGTGGATCTCCACAGATTTCGCGCGTGCGGGCGACGGGGGAACCGGTGCAGCCAAGTGCGGTGGCAACTACGCGTCCTCGCTCGCGGGCCAGCTCGAAGGTAATGAGCAGGGCTGTGACCAGGCCGTCTTCCTGGACTCCTCGACGCATACCTACATCGAGGAGCTCGGCGGGATGAATCTGTTCTTCGTCTACCGCGATGGTCGCCTGGTCACGCCCTCGCTCACCGGATCGATTCTGGAAGGGGTGACCCGCGACTCGATTCTCACGCTGGCCAAAGAGCTGGACCTTCGTCCCGAAGAACGCCGTATTCCGATCCAGGAATGGAAGGACTGCGCCGCGTCCGGGGAGATCGCGGAGGTGTTCGCCTGCGGCACCGCGGCCGTCATCACACCCGTCGGTGAACTGAAATGGGATGGTGGATCGTGCGATCATCGCCGCGCGGGACACACCGATGAGGTGGCCCTGAAGCTGCGTTCGGCACTACTGGACATCCAGTACGGCCGAGTGGAGGACACCCGCGGCTGGATGACGCGGCTCGCCTGACGACGCAAGAGATCGTTCACATGGTGAGACGATCGTGTCGAAGTGTGGACGGGAAAAGCCTGAGGCGAGATAGTCGGCGGGTGATGAACTTCCGGTTCGCAGCCACCGCTGCGACGACGATTACCGACTAGCGCGTCGGACCACCCGGCGCGCGACCTCCCGTTACCTCGGGAGGTTTTTTGCTCCCCGGGCATCACCCACGCACCGGAGGCGAGCGCCGGCCAGAGGTTTCACCTCACCTCGCCAGCACCCGGAAAGGCCCGCGATGAGCGGTTTCGACCTGTACGACACCACCTTGCGTGACGGCGCACAGCAGGAAGGTCTGCAGTTGTCCGTCGATGACAAGCTGTCGATCGCCCGGCTGCTGGACGAGCTCGGTGTCGGCTTCATCGAAGGTGGCTGGCCCGGTGCCAATCCCAAGGACACGCTCTTCTTCGCCCGGGCCGCCACTGAACTATCGCTGCAAAATGCGCGCCTGGCGGCGTTCGGCAGCACCCGGCGCGCCGGTATGCGCGTGGACGAGGACCCGCAGGTGGCCGCACTGCTCGCGGCCGGCACGCCGGTCGTAACCCTGGTCGGCAAATCGCACCCCCGCCACGTGACCGACGCGTTGCACACCACCCTCGAGGAAAATCTCGCGATGATCGCGGACACCGTCGGCTATCTCGTCTCGGCCGGCCGGGAGGTCTACCTGGATGCCGAACACTATTTCGACGGATTCGGTCACGACCACGGGTACCCGCTGGAGGTTGTACGGGTCGCGACTCAGGCCGGCGCAACGGCTGTGGCTCTGTGCGACACGAACGGCGGGATGCTGCCGCACGACGTCGAGACCATCGTTACTGAAACCATCCTGGCCACGGGGGCGCGGGTGGGCATCCACGCGCACAACGACAGCGGTTGTGCCATCGCCAACAGCATCGCTGCTGTCCGGGCCGGCGCGATGCATCTGCAGGGGACCGTCAACGGCTACGGCGAACGCACCGGCAACGCCGACCTGATCGCGGTGGTCACCAATCTGCAGCTCAAGCTCGGTATGCAACTGGTGACCGGTGACCAACTGGCCGGCGCCCATCACGTCAGCCATGCGGTCAGTGAGATCACCAACATTGCGCCGTTCGAGCGGGCGCCGTATGTCGGATCGAGCGCCTTCGCGCACAAGGCCGGTCTGCACGCCAGCGCGCTGCGGGTGGATCCCGACCTCTACCAGCACATCGACCCGGCGCTCGTGGGCAATCGGATGCGCACCCTGGTCTCGGATATGGCAGGGCGCGCGAGCATCGAGTTGAAGGGCCGCGAGCTCGGGATCGACCTCGCGGGTCATCCGGAACTGCTGACCAGGGTGCTGAACCGGGTCAAAGAACTGGAATGCGCGGGGTGGAGCTTCGAGGCCGCCGATGCGTCGTTCGCGCTGCTGTTGCACGAAGCGCTGCACGGTTCGCCCGCGTCATTGTTCGAAGTGCAGAGCTGGCGGGTGGTGACCGCCGGCGAACCTGATCGCGGGGCACTCTGCGAGGCCGACGTCGTGCTGCAACTCGCAGGCGGCAGCGCGAGCGCGAAGGGGGCGGGCAACGGCCCGATCAACGCCCTCGACCACGCGCTGAGGGCGGCGCTGATGCCGACTTTCCAGCAGTTGAAGACGTTCGAACTGATCGATTTCAGGGTGCGCATGCTGGACAGCCAGCAGGGCACGGATGCCACGGCCCGCGTGATGATCGACACCACGGACGGCGAGCGCACCTGGACCACGGTCGGGGTCGCGCCGAACCTGGTGCACGCCAGTTGGTTGGCACTGGTCGACTCCTTCACCTTCGGCTTGCTGTATCCGGACACAACCACCGCCTCGATGTCCTATCCTGCCAAAGCGATGTGACCCACGTCGCATCGCTTCTGCAAGGAGACTCCCCGTGCGCTTTTCCTCCCGTTCTGCCGTTGTGGCGACCATTGCACTGACAGCCACTGCCGTTGTCCCGATCGCGTCCGCGTCGTCGCGGCACAACACGTCGACGCCTGTCGCGCCGCACGGGGTCTCCAATTCCCGCGGCGTGTGGTCCCCGTCGTACTACGTGGCGCTCGGAGATTCACTGGCAGCCGGTTATCAGCCCGGCAAGGGTGACAACAAGACCGGCGGGTACGTCGGTGGTGTCTACAACACCTTGAAGAGGACCACTCCCGGTCTGCGGCTGGCGAACCTGGGGTGCAGCGGGGAGACCAGCGCGACCTTCATCAACGGCAGCCGGTGCTCCTACGGCGCCGACGGTCGCAGCCAGCTCAAGTCGGCGCTGTCCACGCTGAGCAAGATCAAGGGTCACGTGAAGCTGGTGACCCTCGACATCGGCGCGAACGACGTCCAGACGTGTGTTTCCAAGACCGGTGACATCGACTACACCTGCATCGCCAACGGGCTGGCGGCGGTGGCAGCGAATCTGCCGAACATCACCAAGCAGCTGCGTACCGCGGTCGGTCCGAACACCAGGATCGTGCTGCTCAACTACTACAACCCGTTCCTGGTCACCTACCTGCAGGGCGGCGACAAGAAGCAGGTCGCGCAACTGTCCAGCGGGCTGCAGGGTGTCCTGAACGCCGCCATCGGCTACGGCGCCGCCACGGGCGATGGCCAGGTTGCCGACGTCGCCGGTGCGTTCGACAGCCTGAACTGGTTCACCATGGTCAAGACGTCCTACGGCATCCTGCCGCAGAATGTCGCGAACATCTGCAACCTCACCTACATGTGCGCGAAGGGCGACATCCACGCCAATGACACCGGCTACGCGGTGTTGACCAAGACCGTCCTGGCGGAGTTGCAGAAGTAACCGTCCCGGCGGCATGACCGACATGTGGGCTGGCCCGGGATCCAACGGGCGAGGTGCACCTGCATCGCCTATCGTGCGAACGTGCGCATTGCGAGATACACCACAGGCGAAGATCCGACGTACGGGCTGGTAGACGGTGCGGGGGAGAAGATTGCCCAGATCTCCGGCGACCCGCTCTATTCCAAGATCGAGTTGACCGGAGTCACCACGACCGTCGAGCAGGTGCGATTGCTCGCGCCGGTCATCCCGCGTTCGAAGGTCATCGGGATTGGTAAGAACTACGCAGCACACGCGCGTGAGATGGGCGGGGAGCCCCCGACCGAGCCGTTGATGTTCCTGATCCCCAATACCGCCGTCATCGGCCCGGATGACCCGGTGGTGATGCCCCCGCAGAGCGACCAGATCGCGTACGAGGGAGAGCTCGCGGTCATTATCGGCTCGATGTGCCGCAATGTCAGCGTGCAGGACGCGTTGTCGGTGGTCTTCGGCTACACGTGCGCCAACGATGTGACCGCTCGGGACCTGCAGACCACGGACGGCCAGTGGGCCCGAGCCAAGGGCTTCGACACCTTCTGCCCACTCGGTCCGTGGATCGAGACCGACCTGGACACCTCCGACCTGCGGATCCGCACGCATCTGGCCGGTGAGCTGGTGCAGGACGGCACCACCGCAGACATGATCCATGATGTGCCCTCGCTCATCTCCTATGTCTCGCAGGCTTTTACGTTGCTACCCGGTGACGTGATCCTTACCGGCACGCCCGCAGGGGTCGGGCTGGTCGAGCCCGGTCAGCGGGTGCAGGTCGAGGTTCAACACATCGGGACCCTCAGCAATCCGTTCGTGCGCCACGACGACGGGGAGTGACGAAGGTCTCCGGTTACCCGCCGGTAGAGGCGCGTTTGTGAAAGTAAAGTGGGGTGGTGTCTGATGCGCCGATCGGGATCTTCGACAGCGGGTACGGCGGTCTGACCGTCGCGCGTGCTGTCCTGGACCAGTTGCCGCATGAATCGGTTGCCTACCTGGGTGACACCGGCCGCGCTCCGTACGGGCCGAGGCCGATCGCCCAGACCCGCGAGTTCGCGCTGCAGTGTCTGGATCGTCTCGCAGACCACGGCGTCAAGATGTTGGTCATCGCGTGCAACACCGCCAGTGCAGCCGTCCTGCACGATGCCCGCGAGCGCTACGACGTGCCGGTCGTCGAAGTCATCCGACCTGCCGTCCGCCGTGCTGTGCGGGCGACCCGCAACGGCCGGGTCGGCATCATCTCCACACAGGGCACCCATCAGTCCGGTGCCTACCTCGACGCGTTTGCGGCAGCCCCCGAGCTGGCGGTGACCAGCGAGCCGTGTCCTCGTTTCGTGGACCTGGTGGAGTCCGGTGTCACCGGCGGCGCGCAGATGTTGTCTCTGGCGCGGGAGTATCTGCAGCCGCTGCGCGAACGCGATATCGACACCCTGGTCCTGGGTTGTACGCATTACCCGCTGCTGACTGCGGTCATCTCCTATGTGATGGGCGACGGGGTCACGCTGGTGTCCTCGGCCGAAGAAACCGCGAAAGACGTCTACCGGGTGCTGGCCGACCTGCAGGATCTACGACCCGATGACCTGGCCCCTCCCGGACATTCGTTCACCACCACCGGTGACCCCGAGCAGTTCAAGGCACTCTCGAAACGATTCCTCGGGATGGGTCCGGAGTTCGATCACGTCTTTGTCAACAATTTCGGTCAGCAGCCTGTCGTGGTCACTGCAGAGACGGCAGGGGCACGCCGATGAAACTCACCGTCGTGGGATGTTCCGGATCCTTCCCGGGCCCGGATTCGCCGGCCTCCTGCTATTTGCTCCAGGAGCAGCACAACGGGCGGGTGTGGAATCTGTTGCTCGATCTCGGCAACGGCGCACTCGGTCCGCTGCAGCGGCACATCGGGCTGCACCAGATCGATGCGATCGTGATCAGTCATCTGCATCCTGACCACTGCATGGACCTGTGCGGGCTTTTCGTGGTGCAGAAGTACGACCCGATCGCGTTGGGTGAGCAGCGCCCTCCGATCCCGGTCTTCGGTCCGCAGGACACCGGTGCGCGGATCTCCCGGGCGAACGGAGTGACGGTCGCCGAGACGCGGGATGTGCACGGGCTGGATCCGCAGTTCGATTTCAAGACGTTGCGCTCGGGGATCACCTTCCGGGTAGGTCCGTTCACGATCACCCCGACGAGAGTGAACCACCCCGTCGAGGCCTACGGCGTGCGGGTCGAGGCGGGCGGTCGTTCGCTGGCCTATACAGGTGACACCGACGCGTGCCCGGCGCTCGCGGGCCTGCTGGGCGGCGCCGATCTCGCATTGGCCGACGCCGCGTTCGTCGAGGGCCGCGACACCATCGAGGGAATCCATTTGTCCGGTGCCCGGGCGGCGCAGGCGGCACTGGACGCCGGCGGAGTCGCTCGGCTGATGTTGACGCACATACCGCCGTGGAACGACCCCGAGGTGTGCCTCAAGGAAGCCTCGGGTATCTGGCTCGGCGAGGTCGAGTTGGCGCGCGCCGGAGCCACCTACGACGTCTGACCGCACGCCTGCTTCCGTCCAGCGGCGGTGTCCGGCGCCCGGCGGCGGGGAAATTCGTACGCCGCTCGCCTACGGTGGCCGCCGCTCGACGGCCGGGATGTGGCGGTGTCAGGTGCGGCTTCTATCGTTGAGGTATGACGGAATCCCACTTCGGCACGACGACGGTCCCACTTCGCCACGACGGGCGCGCACCCGATGAACTACGCGACGTCCGGTTCACCCGCGGCTGGTTGGACCACGCCGAGGGCAGCGTGCTGGTGGAGTTCGGCAAGACCCGCGTGCTGGTTGCCGCATCCTTCACGCAGGGCGTGCCGCGCTGGATGAAGGGTCGCGGCACCGGGTGGATCACCGCCGAGTACGAAATGCTGCCGCGCGCGACCAACACCCGCTCGGACCGGGAATCGCGCAAGGGCAAGGTCGGCGGGCGTACCCATGAGATCTCGAGGCTGATTGGCCGTAGTCTGCGGGCCATCATCGACATGGAGGCGCTCGGCGAGAACACCATCGTGCTCGACTGCGACGTCCTGCAGGCCGATGGCGGCACCCGTACCGCTTCGATCACCGGGGCCTACGTCGCGCTCGTCGACGCGATCGAGCATGCCCGCAGCAAGGGCCTGATCGCGAAGGACGCCCAACCGCTCACGGGCACCATCGCCGCGATCAGCGTCGGCATCGTGCAGGGCAGCCCGGTGCTGGACCTGGACTACCCGGAGGACTCGACCGCTCAGACCGACATGAACGTCGTGATGACGGGAGCCGGTGGGTTTGTGGAGGTGCAGGGGACGGCCGAGGGCGCGCCGTTCAACCGTTCCGAGCTGGACAGCCTGCTGGGGCTGGCAGCTGGGGGCATTGCGGATCTCACGCGTATGCAGCGGGGCGCGCTGTCAGCGCCGCTACCGGATCGCTCTTGATGACGACGGTCGTCCTTGCCACCCGCAACGCAGGCAAACTGCGAGAGTTCCAGGCACTGATCGCCGACGATGATGCCCTGGCAGCAATCCAGGTGGTCAATGTCTCCGAATTCCCTGGTGTGCAGGACGTGATCGAGTCCGGGGTGACGTTCGAGCAGAACGCCGCCCTGAAGGCATGCGCTGTGTGCGAGGCGACTGGCCTGCCCGCCATCGCTGACGATTCGGGCCTGTGCGTGGACGTACTCGGTGGTTCTCCCGGTGTGTTCAGCGCCCGATGGGCCGGTGTGCATGGCGCAGACCAGGACAATATCGATCTGCTGCTGGCCCAGACCGGCGACGTCGATATCCCGATGGCCGCCCAGTTCGTCTGCTGCGTGGTGCTGGCCCTGCCCGGCGGCGAGGTACACACCCGGCGCGGGGAACTGCACGGCACCATCACGCGAGAACAACGCGGCGCCGACGGTTTCGGGTACGACCCGATCTTCGAACTGCCCGACGGACGCACGCTTGCTGAGCTCCCGGCCGCCGAAAAGAATCAGATCTCTCATCGAGCGATCGCAATGCGTGCCATGCGCGTGGAAATGACAGATGTGCTGACATGAGCGCCGACACCGACATCGAGCACGTCACCGCGGCCCCGGCGGCATCTCGCAGTTGGTTGGCGGTCCTCGGGGGAGTTGCCGCTGGCGCCGTCACCATTGGCGTGGCTGAATTTCTGGCGGGGGTCACCGAGCGCTTCGGCTGGAGTGGTGGCACACCGTCGCCGGTCATCGCCGTCGGGGAAGCGTTCATCGATCGCACTCCGCCGTGGTTGAAAGATTTCGCGGTCAGCAACTTCGGTACCAACGACAAAACGGTGCTGCTCGTCGGGATCGCGGTGGTGCTGCTGCTCCTCTCATGCGGTATCGGCTACCTGCTGAGGCGCTCACCGGTCGGGGCACTGGTCGGGTTCGTCGTGTTGATCGCAATCGCGATGGCCGCCGTGCTGACCCGGGCAGGCGCCCGACCGGCGGATCTGGTGCCGACAGTGATCGGTGGTCTCGCGGGCCTGTTCATGCTCCACCGGTGGCGTGGCCTACTCGACATCGATACCGGGCGTCATGACATCGGGGTGGCCGATCGTCGGCAGGTGTTGACCTGGACGGCGCTGAGTGTGGTCGGCGGGGCACTGGCGCTGGCTGCCGGTCGCGCCATCAGCGGCAGTGCGCGGGCTGTGCAGGCCGCGCGCGCGACGTTTGTCGCACCGTCGGTCGCCAAGCCGGTGACGGTGCCCGCGGGAGCCTCGGTCGGGGTGCCGGGAGTGACGCCGTTCATCGTCCCGAACGACCAGTTCTACCGCATCGACACCGCCCTGCAGGTGCCGCAGGTGGAGGCGGCCAGCTGGAAGCTGAAGGTCACCGGGATGGTCGACCGGGAGATCGAGATCAACTGGGAGACACTGCTCTCCAAGCCGATGCAGCAGGCGATGGTGACATTGATGTGCGTCTCGAACGAGGTCGGCGGCAGCCTCAACGGCAACGCGATCTGGACCGGATGGCCGATCCGGGAGCTGTTGAAGGAAGCCGGCGTCAAGCCGGGTGCGGACATGGTCCTGTCCACCAGCGTCGACGGGTTCACGGCCGGTTCGCCCATCGAGGCGCTGACCGATGACCGCAATGCGCTGCTGGTCGTGGCGATGAACGGTAAGGCGCTGCCGGTCGAGCATGGTTACCCGGTCCGACTGGTGGTGCCAGGTCTCTACGGATATGTCAGCGCCACCAAGTGGGTCAGCCAACTGGAGGTGACCACCTTTGCGGCGAGCCAGGGCTACTGGACCCCGCGCGGCTGGTCGGCACTGGGCCCGGTGAAGACCTCATCGCGTATCGACGTGCCGGTCAGCGGGCGGTCCGTGTCAGCCAGCAACGGCAAAGTGGCGATAGCGGGAGTGGCCTGGGACCAGCACACCGGCATCAAGGCCGTGCAGGTCCGTATCGATGACGGTCCGTGGCAGGCAGCTCGGCTCGGCACCGACGCCACACCGGACGCATGGCGGCAATGGGTGCTGGCATGGGAGGGGACCAAGGGCCGTCATACGGCCACCGTGCGCGCAGTGAACGCCGAGGGGAAGATTCAACTCGCTGCGGAGGCCCAGCCGGCGCCGAACGGTTCGTCCGGTCTGCACTCGGTCACCTTCACCGTCACCTGACCCCGGTCACCCAAGTTTTTTCGGCTGAGTGTCAGCTGCGATGGATGTCACGCCAATGATCCACCGGCGGTACGTCCTCGTAGAAGTGATGCAGCAGGGAGCGCCAGGCCTGATAGTCCGCTGACTGTCTGAAACCGATCGCGTGGTCCTGCTCGCGTGCCCACTGCACGAGCAGCACGTAACGCGAGGGGTGCTCCAGCGAGCGGACCAGCTGCACCGAGCGGCATCCCACCTGACGGCCGATGATCGGCGCAGCCAGCTCGAACGCCGCCTCGTACGCCGCCTCCTGGCCCTCTCGCTCCCTCAGTTCCACCTGCTCCAGCACCGGTTCAGCGGGTCGAGGGTCACCTGGATGGATGGCCATGAGGTGTTCGGCGTACCAGTCGCCGTCGAACTGCAACGCCCGCCGGACGGTGCCCTCGATCGCGAAACCGGCCCGTTCGTAGACCCTGATGGCGCGGGTGTTGCAGGTGAAGACGGTCAAGGTGATTCGTTCGATTCCGACCGCGAAGGCATGCTCGAGAAGCAGTGCGAGCGCCTCGCTGCCGAGGCCACGGTTCTGCCCGTTCGGGGCCAGCAGTGTCCGGAAGTTACAGCTGCGGGCGGCTGGGTCCCACTCGTTGAGGACGACCTCGCCCACGCACTTGCCGCTGGCCAGGTCGACCACCGCCAGATCGAGCCGGTCGGGTTGA
>JALYUK010000207.1 GCA_030853805.1 Actinomycetota bacterium
GGTAAGGGCGTCCCGCTCACCGGGCTGTTCGATCCCAAACATCCGCGGTACTCCGAGGGCGTGGAGTTCCGCGCAATGTACGAGGCGCAACCGGAGGTCAAGAAGGTCGTCGACACCGGGCTCGGTCTGGAGGGGCTGGTCCGCGGCACCGGTGTGCATGCCGCCGCCGTGATCCTCTCCTCGGAACCATTGCTGGATCTGGTCCCGATGCACCGCCGTGACAAGGACGGCACCATCATCACCGGTTTCTCCTTCCCGCACTGCGAGGAGATGGGCCTGGTCAAGATGGACTTCCTGGGCCTGCGCAACCTGGGCATCATCGACCAGGCGATCCGCAATATCGAGACCAACCGTGGCGAGCAGTTGACCACCGAGACGATCCCGCTGGAGGACACGGCCACGTACGAGTTGCTGGCTCGCGGTGACACCCTCGGCGTCTTCCAGCTCGACGGCGGGCCGATGCGCAGCCTGCTACGCCTGATGGTGCCGACCCGGTTCGAGGACATCGCCGCGGTGCTCGCGCTCTACCGCCCCGGACCGATGGCTGCCAATGCGCACATCAACTACGCCGAACGTAAGAACGGCCGCCAGCAGGTCGCTCCGATCCACCCTGAGCTGAAGGAAGCGCTCGAGCCGATCCTCGGCACGACCTATCACCTGCTGGTCTACCAGGAGCAGATCATGGCCATCGCCCGCGAACTTGCGGGATACACCCTCGGTGGCGCCGATATCCTGCGGCGCGCGATGGGTAAGAAGAAGGCCGAGATCCTGGAGAAGGAGTTCGGCAGCTTCGAAGCGGGTATGCAGGCCAGCGGCTACAGCGCGGAGGCCACCAAGGCGTTGTGGGACGTCATGCTGCCGTTCTCCGGGTATGCGTTCAACAAGAGCCACACCGCGGGGTACGGACTCGTGTCGTACTGGACCGCCTACCTCAAGGCGAACTATCCGGCCGAGTACGCCGCCGCACTGCTGACCAGCGTCGAAGGTGACAAGACGAAGATGGCCATCTACCTGGCCGACACCCGCAAGCTCGGTATCAGGGTGCTGCCGCCGGACGTGAACGAATCGGTCGCGGACTTCACCGCCGTCGGTACCGATATCCGTTTCGGGATGGCCGCCATCCGCAATGTCGGCGCCAACGTCGTGGAGGAGATCCGCAAATCCCGCGAGAGCAAGGGGCGGTTCACCTCGTTCGAGGATTTCCTGCGCAAGGTCCCAGCCGTGGTCTGTAACAAGCGCACCATCGAATCACTGGTCAAGGCCGGGGCATTCGATGATCTGCAGCATCCGCGCCAGGGTCTGGTGCACATCCACGAGGCGTATGTCGATGCCGTCGCCGAGGAGAAGCGTCACCAGGAACGCGGTCAGGAGTCGCTCTTCAGCGGTTTCGGCGACGAGGCGGCGATCGAACTCGCTGCGCTTCCGCAGATCCCACAGATCGAATGGGACAAGCAGACGCTGCTGGCCTTCGAGCGGGACATGCTGGGGCTCTATGTCTCCGACCACCCGCTGTTCGGCATCGAACACATCCTGTCCCAGCACGCGGACATGTCGATCGCCAGACTGCACGGCGAGGACGCGCCCAAGGACGGCAGCCAACTGACGATCGCCGGTCTGATCACTGCCATGCAGCTCAAGCGCAACAAGCGCGGTGAGCTGTGGGCCATTGCCACCGTGGAGGATCTCGAAGGATCCATCGATGTCATGTTCTTCGCCAAGACCTACATGACGGTCTCCACGATGCTCAGCACGGACGTGGTGTGCGTGATCAGCGGCCGGTTACAGATGCGCGACGACGGACCGCAATTGATGGCCTCCGAACTGACCCTGCCGGATCTCAAGGGTGACCTGCGGGGTCCGGTGGTGTTGTCGATGCCGTTGGCGCGCGCCAACACCGGCCTTGCGCAGCAGCTCCGCACGGTGCTCGTGGAGCATCCGGGTGCCACCGAGGTGCACTTGAAACTGCATCAGCCGGGCAGGTCGGTCACCGTCAAACTCGAAGACAGTTTGCGCGTCACCGCCTCACCCGCGTTGTTCGGTGATCTGAAAGCCCTGTTGGGCCCGTCGTGTCTCGTAGGAGCCTGAAATGTCTGAATCTGCTGTCGCTGCTCTGAAGCCCCCGGTGGCGCGCCGCGAATCATCCGTCCGCGAGCACCACGGCGATCGGTTCGAAGATCCCTGGGAGTGGCTGCGCGACAAGGAGTCCAGCGAGGTCATCAGCCACCTCGAGGCCGAGAACTCCTACACCACAGCAAGCACCGCCCACCTGGCGTCACTAGCGGACGCCGTCTTCGGTGAGATCAAGGGCCATATCGTCGAGACGGATGTCGACGTGCCGGTCCGTAAAGGGCAGTGGTGGTACTACTCGCGCACCGTCGAAGGTGCGCAGTACGCCGTGCACTGCCGGGCACCGTACGACGCGGATACGCCGGTGCCGGTGCCGGCCCCGGGCGAGCCCGTTCCGGGAGAAATCGTGCTGCTCGACGAGAACCGCGAAGCCGACGCGCACGAGTTCTTCGAGTTGGGGGGCCTGGAGATCAGCCCCGACGGGAACGCGCTCGCGCTGCTGGTCGACGTGCGTGGCGACGAGCGTTACGACCTGCAGGTGCGTGACCTTACTGCAGGGACAATTCTGGACGACAGCGTGCGCGACGTGCACTACGGGTTGGCCTGGTCCCTCGATGGCGGCACGCTGTTCTACAGCCGACACGACGATGCCTGGCGGCCGCATCAGGTCTGGCGGCACCGGGTGGGCGGCGACCCTGCCGACGATGTGCTGGTGCGTCAGGAGGACGACCCGGAGTTCGGGATCGGGTTCGAGGTGTCCCGTGACGACCGCTGGCTGATCGTCGGTTCTGAATCACGCACCAGCTCCGAGATGCTCCTGGGTGACCTGTCCCGACCCGAGCAGCCACTGACGATGGTGCACCCTCGAACGCCCGGTCTGGAGTACTCTGTCGAGGTCGACGGAGACCGGATTCTCGTCGTACACAACGGCAACCGAGCTGACTTCGACATTGCCGAGGCGCCGCGTGAGAGCCCCGGACGCGAGTCGTGGACCCCGGTATTCGTCGGTGACGAGGGGGAGCGGGTCGAGGGTATCGATGCATTCGAGAAGTTCGTGGTGCTGTCACTGCGTTCCGGGGGGCTGCCGACCGTTCGGGTGTTCCCGAAGGTCGCAGGTGACCTCGGCGCCGCAATACAGGTGCCGGTCGGATCCGAGCTGACGGTGCTGCGGGTGGGCTCGAACGCCGAATACAACACGGCGACAGTGCGTCTCTCCTCGGGATCTTTCCTGGTGCCTCCTACGGTGCTGGACTTTGCGCCCGCGACCGGCGAGGTCCGGGTGCTCAAACAGCGTGAGGTCCCTAGCTACCAGGCGCAGGACTACCTCGAGGAACGGCTGTGGGCCACTGCCGCGGACGGCGCCCGAGTGCCCATCTCGCTGGTTCGGCGACGCGAGGTCTCGGCCGATGGCACCAATCCTGGCCTCATCTACGGTTACGGCTCCTACGAGCTGTCGATGGACCCGCATTTCTCCGCCAGTCTGCTGTCCGCCCTGGACCGCGGCGTTGTGTACGCCGTGGCGCATGTCCGCGGCGGCGGAGAGCTGGGGCGTCGCTGGTGGGATGAGGGCAAGATGCTCGCCAAGCGCAATACCTTCACCGACTTCGTGGCGTGTTCGAAGGCCCTGATCGACACCGGCTGGGTTGCACCGGACCGCCTTGCGGCAGAAGGTGGCTCGGCCGGCGGTCTGCTGATGGGTGCGGTACTCAACCTGGCGCCCGAGTTGTACCGCGCAGCACACGCCGCTGTTCCCTTCGTTGACGCGCTGACGACCATCCTGGACCCGACGATGCCGCTGACGGTGGGGGAGTGGCAGGAGTGGGGTAACCCGCTCAGCGACCCGGACGTCTACGCCTACATGAAGAGCTACTCGCCGTACCAGAACGTCGCAGCGAACGACTATCCGGCCATCCTGGCCACCACCAGCCTGAATGACACCAGGGTCTGCTACGTCGAGCCCGCCAAATGGGTGCAGCAGTTACGGGCGACCGTGACTTCCGATCCCGCGGCCCGGCCGGTCCTGCTCAAGTGCGAGATGGTCGCAGGTCATGGCGGTGTCAGCGGCCGCTACGACGCGTGGAAGGACCGCGCGTTCGAGCTGTCCTTCCTGCTGGACCAGCTGAACGCGGCTGAGCTGCTCCAGCCGCCTGCCTCACTCTGACTCAGCTGACCCCGGGAGGCACAGGTAGACCTGTGCCTCCTGGGGTTACCTGCGCCACGGTCGACGCGCCGAGCCGGTGCGAATGTCAGAGAGCGTCGTAGACGCAGCGTCCGCCGACCAGGGTCGCAGCCACCGGCATGGTGCGCAGTCGGTGGCCGTCGATCGCCGAGTTCGTGCCGGGCTCCACCTGCAGTGGGTCAGCGTCCAGGAACGCGATGTCGGCCACCTCGCCGACGCGCAGAGTGCCCCGACCGTCGGTACTGGCAGCCAATGCCTCCGCGGGCGAGATCGCCTGACCCGGACCCCACGGGTCGCGGGTGTCGGCGCTGCGATGGACTGCGGAGGCCATGGCCAGCCACGGGTTGAGTTGGGACACGGGGGCATCCGACCCGAGAGTGACGCGCACCCCGGCATCGAGCATCGACCGGAGCATGAACGACCGCTCGCTGCAGTCCGGCCAGAGCTGGTCAGACAGGTCGCGGTCGTCGACCAGGTGAGCGGGCTGAACGGAGGCCCCCACGTTCAGCGCGGCCATCCGTGGGATATCCACCGGATCCAACAACTGGGCATGCTCGATGCACCCGCGGATACCCGTCGTCTCGAACGCGTCCAGCACCATCGTCGTGGCAGCATCGCCGATAGCGTGCACCGCGGCGTCCATGCCATGCGCGCGCGCTTCACCGAGCGCCGTGACGAGCTCGTCGAACGACACATTGCAGGTGCCGCGGGTCAGGTGGCCGGCATAGGGGCCGCAGCACAACGCAGTCATGGTGCCGAGGGAGCCGTCGGAAATGATCTTCAGCGGACCCATCGTCGCCATCCCGAGGGTTCCCGGCAGCGCGTCGCCTGTACGTAGCCCCGCTTCGATCGTGCGGCTCAACCCATGCAGGTAGGTGCAGGAGCGCACGCGCAGCGTGTCGATGCCGCGCGGGATCAAATTCGTCCAGGTAGCCACTGAGCTCGCGAACTCCATGTCGGTAATGCCGACGACGCCCTTGCTCGCGGCATCCTGCAGCGCCGTGCGGTAGGCATCGACCGGATCGGTGGTCATGCCCGGAAGCCCCGAGAGGAGCGGGAAGACATCGAACCAGTCGTTTTCGACAATCGCGGTATCGCGGGCCGGTAGTCCGAGCATCCGCAGGGCGGTGGAGTTCAGCCACCCGTTGTGCGCATCACCGGATATCAGCACAACCGGCCGGGTCGGAGCCACCTGATCCAGTGCGTGCACCGTGGGCTGTGTCTGCCACCCGGCTGATCTGAAGCCGAACCCGACAATCGTCGTGGTGCGGTCTTCGATCATCGCCTCGTGGGCAGCGACGATCCGCAGGACGTCGTCCGGCCCACTGGTCGCACTGACATCGAGGCGGGAGAGCGTCATGGCCCATTGCGTCATGTGCACGTGATGGTCCCAGAGGCCGGGGATCAACCAGCGTCCATCGGCACGGACCTCGCGCGAACCGTCGTCCGGCAACGATGGCTCGATCGCTGCGATGCGACCGTCGATGATGCGAAGGTCCACGGGATCAGACGGTGCCGGTCTACCTACAGGGACCAGGCGGGCACCACGGATGGTGACGGAATCGTGGAGCACACCACCAGCGTATGGGTCCGATCGACGTTCGCGATTTGGACATGCTGAGCGAGGCATATCTGCCCCGTTCAGCATGTCCAAATGCTGGTCGTCAGCGATCGCGTTGGTGCCTGCGCAACCCACTACCCAACAGTCGTCGGATCAGGTCGCGGCCGGCAACCTCTTGCGCGCCCGCGTCGACGGCTGTCTGATAACGCTCTTGCGGCACGTCGTAGTGATCACCGTCGTACAACCGCTCCGGCAACCCCACCGCTGCAGCGAACTCGCGCAACTCTGCGTACGAGGTATCACTGATCAAGTGCGACCAGAGTCGTCCGTATGCCGGCCAGGTCGGCGGGTCGATCAAGATCACCCCGGCAAGCTACCCCTAGGGCTCGAGTCGGGCTGACCCCGGCACCCGCAGTGGGTGTTCAGGGGGGGTTGGGCAACGGGGCGGCACCGCTTCCGGTGCCGCCCCGCTTCGGCGCTTGTGCTTTCAGCTCGGCGCGATGACTTGTGCTTTCAGCTTGGCGCGATGACTTGTGCTTTCAGCTCGGCGCGATGACTTGTGCTTTCAGCTCGGCGCGATGACTTTTGCTTTCAGCTCGGCGCGATGACTGTTTTTATTGACGACATCTGATCCGCCGTTTCGCTGCGGCCGCATGCTCGCTTCGCTCGCCCACGACCTTCGCTGCACGGCGGCTCAAATGTCGTAGTACATCTCGAACTCGTGCGGGTGCGGGCGGAAGCGCAACGGATCGACTTCATTGACGCGCTTGTAATCGATCCAGGTCTCGATCAGGTCCTCAGTGAAGACGCCGCCTTCGGTGAGGTAGTCGTGATCTGCTTCGAGTGCGTCCAGCACCTCAGGCAGCGAGCCGGGCACCTGGGCGATGTTCTCCAACTCCTCGGGCGGCAACTCGTACAGGTCCTTGTCGACCGGCTCCGGCGGTTCGATGCGGTTCTTGATGCCGTCCAGGCCGGCCATCAGCTGCGCCGAGAACGCCAGGTAGGGGTTGGCCGACGGGTCGGGTATCCGGAACTCGATGCGCTTGGCCTTCGGGGAGGTGCCCGCGATGGGAATGCGGATGCAGGCCGACCGGTTACGCGCCGAGTACACGAGGTTCACGGGAGCCTCATAGCCAGGAACCAGACGGTGGTAGGAGTTCATCGTCGGGTTGGTGAACGCAAGCAGCGACGACGCGTGCTTGAGCAACCCACCGACATACCAGCGGGCGATGTCCGACAGTCCGCCGTAACCGCTCTCGTCGAAGAACAGGGCCTCCCCGTCCTTCCACAACGACTGGTGGGTGTGCATGCCCGAACCGTTGTCACCGAACAGTGGCTTCGGCATGAACGTGGCCGTCTTCCCGGCCTCGAAAACGGTGTTCTTGACGATGTACTTGAACTTCATCATGTCGTCACCTGCAGCCAGCAGCGTGGCGAACGTGTAGTTGATCTCCTGCTGACCGGCAGTACCGACCTCGTGGTGCGCACGCTCGACCCGCATCCCGGCTTCGCCCATCGCTACCGCGATGTCATCGCGTAGGTCGGCGAAGTGGTCCACCGGAGGCACCGGGAAGTAGCCGCCCTTGTATCGCGGCTTGTAGCCGAGGTTGCCGCCCTCTTCTTCGCGGCCGGTGTTCCATGCGCCCTCGACCGAGTCGATGTAGTAGTAACCGGCGTTCGCCTTGGTTTCGAAGCGGACGTCGTCGAAAATGTAGAACTCTGCCTCGGCACCGAAGTACGCGGTGTCGGCGATTCCCGTCGACTTCAGGTACGCCTCGGCTTTCACCGCGATGTTGCGCGGGTCGCGGCTGTACCGCTCGTCGGTGAAAGGGTCGACGATCGAGAAGTTCATGATCAACGTCTTGTGCTTGCGGTACGGGTCCAAGAACGCCGACGACGGGTCCGGGATCAGCTTCATATCCGACTCGTGAATTGCCTGGAACCCGCGGATCGACGAGCCGTCGAACATCTGGCCCTCGGTGAACGAGTCCTGCGACAGCGTCGATGCGGGCACATTGAAGTGCTGCATCACACCCGGGAGATCGCAGAAGCGCACATCGACGAACTTGACGTCCTCGTCCTTGATGAACTTCAAGACCTCATCGCTGGTGTTGAACATGGAACCTCCGTGGCTGGTGAATGGCGTGCGCGTCCGCCCTCGGGGGCATGCGCACAGTTTCCAAATTTAGCGGATGGCGGTTACCCGGTCGTGACTGAAGCGTTTCGGTGAGGTTACGAGCCCACCGCTGCTGCCTCACGAGGCCTGCCGCAGACGGCGTGCGCCACCCGCCCCATGTCGTCGGAGTGGGGGCCGAGCCGCAGCGAAATCCGGCTCTCTATCCTGGAATGCATGGCCGGCCCTACATCTTCCCCAGTGTCGAAGGTTCCGACCTCGGGATGGCCCGGCCAACAATTCGGCTGTGCCTTCAGCGGCCGCACCTCTGTGGT
This sequence comes from Actinomycetota bacterium, assembly GCA_030853805.1. GTDB lineage: Bacteria > Actinomycetota > Actinomycetes > Actinomycetales > Dermatophilaceae > Allobranchiibius. Next base: position 8,256 of record JALYUK010000207.1, read on the forward strand.
GCGACTGGTACCGAGGGCTGTTGCCCTCCTCATTGACTGGGGGCTGTGCAGTCTCATCGCCGCCGGGCTCCTGGGGTACCGGTGGGGAGGCCAGGGTGGATCCAGTTTTGCCCCGCTGCTGGTCTTCCTGATCGAGAACATTCTGCTGGTTGCAACACTCGGTTCGACGGTCGGTCACTTCATCGTCGGGGCCAGGGTCACCCGACTGGATGGATCGAGCGCCGGGCCACTGCCGGCGCTGGTACGGGCGGTGCTGCTGTGCCTGGTTATCCCTGCGATCGTGTTCGATGTCGATCAGCGCGGTCTACATGACCGTCTTCCCGGCACCATCCTGGTTCGCGCCAGGTAGCGGTGTGGCAGAACTGCTCGGTCCTTGGTCCTAGGTACGAACCGTCAGCGCTGTGACTTGCGATCGGTGCGGGCCGACCGCGGGTCCATTCCCTTGGGAATCGGTGGCTTCACTCCGCCCAGTGCACGGAGCCGCTTGTTCACGGTCTGGACCTCTATGTCCGTCAGCTTGCGAGGCATCTTCGTCATCGTCGACGTCAGTTTGCTGACCGGCACTGCACCCTCGCCGTCGCCCACCCGCAGCGTGTGTACGGGCACCTCAGGACCGGAGATACGACTCACCCGCTTACGCTCGGCCTCCAGGAGTTTGACGGCACTACTGCGCGGCCCTTCGGCCACCAGCACGACACCCGGGCGCCCCACGGCACGGAAAACCATGGCTGCGTTGTTCATATCGCGTACATTGCGAGCCCTGCCGGATTCGGCCGCGACCGGTTCCTTCTCGTAGAACCAGCCCTTGCGTAGGCCGCCCATGGCAGCGCTGGTTGCTCCGGGCTGACCCTCCAGTTGACCGTAGGCTGCCCGCTGCGCCAACCGGCCGAACAGCAGCATGGTGAGCAGGATGGCCAACAGGACCGCGAAGAGCGTGAAGACAATCCGGGCGTACGTGGAGGATGCAAAAGCGAAGCCGAGGCCGGCGACGATGAGGAAGGTCACCAGAAAGGTGCCCGCGAGGTAGAGCGGAATGCGCGGGTCGCGGGAACTGGTGAGCTTGTAGAGCGTCTTGATCTGTGCGATACGACCGGGCTCGGCGCTCGAGGGGTCGCCAGCGACCTTCTTCTTACGGCCGAAGCGGCTCTTCTTCTCGGGTGCGGGTGTCGCGGGCATGCTGGTCAGGATACTTGCGGAAGTGCACGTTCGATGAGCGACGCGGCTTCCTGGCGGGCGGGAGAACTCGCAGCGGCCGCGAGATGTGCGAGATTCGCGGGCAATGTGCGCCCGGAACGTTCCATTGCCTGTGCGTAGAGGCGACCGGCACGGTAGGAGGAACGCACGAGCGGGCCGCTCATCACGCCCTTGAAGCCCAGCGATTCGGCCACTTCGGACCAGTGCACGAACTCCTGTGGCTTGGCCCAGCGGTCCACCGGGTGGTGACGAGGTGACGGGCGCAGGTACTGGGTGATGGTGATGAGGTCGGTGCCCGCGTCGTACAGATCCCGCAGTGCCTGCTCGATCTCGTGCTCTTCCTCGCCCATCCCCAGAATCAGGTTCGACTTGGTGACCAGACCCGCTTCTTTGCCCATGGTGATCACCGAGAGTGAACGCTCGTACTGGAAGGCGGGCCGGATCCTCTTGAAGATCCGGGGCACCGTCTCCACGTTGTGGGCGAAGACCTCCGGGGCCGCGTCGATGACCGCACCGACCTGCTCCGGAACTGCGTTGAAGTCGGGGATCAGGATCTCGACGCCGGTGCCGGTGTTGAGCTGGTGCACCTGACGGATGGTTTCGGCGTAGAGCCACGCTCCGCCGTCATCAAGATCGTCCCGGGCCACGCCCGTGATGGTGGCGTAGCGCAGGCCCATCTGCTGGACAGAGTCGGCGACCCGGCGCGGTTCGTCGCGGTCCAGGTCGGCGGGCTTACCGGTATCGATCTGGCAGAAGTCACAGCGGCGGGTGCATTGTTCGCCGCCGATGAGGAACGTGGCCTCGCGGTCCTCCCAGCATTCGAAGATGTTGGGACAGCCCGCTTCCTGACAGACCGTGTGCAGGCCCTCGTTCTTCACCAGATTGTGCAACTGCGTGTAGGCGGGACCCATCTTCGCGGTCGTACGGATCCATTCGGGCTTGCGTTCGATCGGCGTCTGGCTGTTACGCGCCTCGACACGCAGCATTCGTCTGCCTTCTGGTACCACAGTCATGGGTGTCGCTACTTCCTCGAGGTTGACGTCCAACCCTTGGGGTCGCTCGGTGTCTGCACGGATCAACCGCAGTCCGGTGCGGTTGATTCCACAGTACGCGGGGTGCATCGAGGCACCACACGGAGATCGGCCCGGCACGGCCCGACGGCGGCGGTCAGGCGAGGATGTCGGGCAGCCGTTTCTCGATCAGTGGGAGTACCTCACGCACCGTCACGTCGCGGTTCAGCTCTTTGCTGAGGGAGGTGACGCCGGCGTCCGGGATCCCGCAGGGGACGATCGTGTCGGCCCACGACAGGTCGCAGTCGCAGTTGAGCGCGAAGCCATGCATGGTCACGTCTCTGCTGACGCGGATGCCGATTGCCCCGACCTTGCGTTCGGGGGTCGAGCCCACCGCCTCGAACCACACGCCGCTGCGGCCATCGATCCGACAGGCATCCAGTCCAAGGTCGCTGCACACATCGATCATCAGTTGTTCCAGCCGGCGAACGTGGCTGACCACATCGATGGGGTTGGGCAGCCGCACGATCGGATAGCCGACAAGTTGTCCCGGTCCGTGCCAGGTGATCTTGCCGCCACGATCGACGTCGATGACCGGTGTGCCGTCAAACGGTCGCTCGTGCGGCTCGGTGCGTTTGCCGGCGGTGTAGACAGCCGCGTGTTCCAACAGCAGCACCGTGTCCTCCTGTTCGGCTGACACGACACGTGCATGCACCTGCCGCTGCAGATCCCAGGCGTCCTGGTAGTTCACCAGATCCGGTGCGAGGCCGAGCTGTTCGATGCGCATATTTTTCACAGTACGCCGCATCGCGGGTTACTCCGGCGTCACGTCGCCACTCGCGAACCGGCCCCTGTGGATAACTTCTCGCATCGCCATCATTGCGTGGCACCGTCAGCAGGTATGGACGATCAGCCGACCTTGAGGGGGTACGAACTCCTGCAGCTGCTCGGTGTCGGCGGTGCCGGACAGGTGTGGGCCGTCGCACGAGCCGACGGCGTGCGCTTCGCCGCCAAGTTCGTCACCGGAAGCGCCGCCGACACCGACGGCACCGAGACCGCACTGCGACATGAGGCCGCCGTGTTGCAGTCGTTGCATCACGAGCACGTGATCCGGTTGTACGAGGTCGTGCCGACCGACGGTGACGCGATTGCGTTGATCATGCAGCTCGCCGAGGGCGGATCGCTGGCTGACAGCCTACGAACCCGGGACCACCTCACACCCGGTGAGCTGGTGACGGTCCTGTGCCCCATTGCTCGGGCGATGCATGACCTGCACAGTATGGGTCTGGTGCACGGCGACCTCAGCCCCGGAAACGTTCTGTTCACGCACCGGGGGAAGCCGTTGATCGCGGACCTGGGGTTCTCGCGTCTTGCCGGGCACGACGACGAGCCGACGTGGGTAACCGAACATTGGGCTGCCCCAGAGG
>JALYUK010000229.1 GCA_030853805.1 Actinomycetota bacterium
GCACGGACCGCAGCTCACCGCTATCGACCTCGAGCGTCGCCGCGAGCTGCAGGAGCAGCTGTCGACGGTGGTCGCCGACGGAGTCTGGACCACGACAGGCGCCGTCGATGCGTGGTACGGCGCCCGACTGGTCGGAGCGAGTCAGGCCGACCGGGCCGGCGACCTCGTGCAGCGACTCGCGCACGACGAACTGCCCGCCCAACGCCGCCGGTGGCAGGAGCTGTGCACCCATCTCGGGTTGTCCGTGCCGAGCGCCGTGACCGCGCAGGAGCAACTCCTGGAGCTGCTGCGGCAGGTGCACCAGAGCCTGGAGATCTTCACCCCTCAGATTTTCGACGCGCCGCTGGACGACATGGTGTTGGCGACCGCTGCCCGCAAGGACCGCAGCACCGGCGAGCACCGCATCGGCGCCATGGAGCGGCGGCGCCTGGAACGCGCTGCGCGTGCACTGCTTCGCCCGGGACCACCTCCACGGGACCTGCACACGGCACTGGTCCGGGCCCGCACCCAGCGTCAGGACTGGCGGGAAGCGGCAGGTGCCGGCGCCCGACCGGCTACCCGCGCGGGTGTGCCGGAACTGGCGCGGCACACCGAAGCGCTGCGCGAGGACCTGGAGTGGCTGGGCGAACGGTTGGCCGAGACGCCCGACGGTGGTGATCTGCTGCAGCTGGACTGCGATCGGTTGCAGGAGCGCATGACGCTGCTTGCGTCCCAACCCGAACGACGCGTCGCGGCAACGCAGTCCCTGCAGGCGGTGGACCGGCTGCGTGGTTTCGGTCTCGGTCCGCTGCTCATCGATCTGGCCTCGCGGCGGGTGGAAGCGCGCGAAGCCGCTCAGGAACTGGAGTTCGTGTGGTGGGCCTCGATCGTCGATCACGTCGTGGCGACCGAACAGACCTATGACGGCTCGACGGGTGAGCAGGTGCGCGGAGTCGCGAGCGCGTACGTCGCTGCCGATGCTCGCCACCTGAGTCTGAGCGCCGCCCGGTTGCGCGCCCGGATCGCGGTGCAGCGGGCGACGGCCGAGCGGGAACTGCCCGAGCAGGTCGGTGCGCTGCAACGGCATGCGGGTTCGGTAGGACAACTGCTGCCGCAGGCGACCGAATTACTGACGGCGCTCGCGCCCTGCTGGGCAATGTCCCCGCTCGCCGTGCCCGCGCACCTTCCCGCCGGGCTCTGGTTCGACGCCGTGATCATCGACGACGCGTCCTCAATGCGGTTGGCCGACGCAATTCCCGCGCTGTCCAGAGGGTCGCAGGCAGTGGTGTTCGGCGACCCGGAGGGAGCCGCTCCCGCGCGGTTCCCGCTCGGTGAGACGTCCCCCGCAGCTGACGTGCTGCTGGATCACGCCCAGCAGCTGTTCCCGCTGCGCACCCTCGGCACGCACTACCGGTCACTGGACGAACGCCTCTTCGCGTTTGCCGGTGCCCGGGTGTACGGGCACCAGATCGGCACGTTCCCCGCGGCGGATCAAACCGGGGGGGTGCGGCTGGACGTCCTCAGCGAGGCGCGGTACGAGCAGGGCACCTCTGCCGCGGAGGTCGACCAGGTCGTGCAGGTGCTGCGTGAGCAGTTGCAGACGCGACCGCAGGAGAGCGTCGCGGTCATCACCTTCGACCAAGGGCACGCAGCTCAGATTCTCGCCCGGGTGCGGGCGATCGCTGTGGATGATGCGGGCCTGGCTGCGCTGCTGGCCGACCCCAGGTTCGTGATGACCGCAGATCGGGCGATCGGGATCGAGCGGGATGCCGTGATCGTCGCTGTCGGTTTCGGCAGAGACGAGCGCGGCCGGGTCCCTGCCCGCCTCGGCGCCGTCAGCGAACCCGGTGGCGAGCGCCTGGTGACCGTCGCCATGACCAGGGCGCGGCGCCGGATCGTCGTCGTATCGGGGCTGTCCGGAGACGATCTGGACCCTTCGTCGCTACGGTCACGCGGTGCGATGCTGCTGCGCGACTACCTGTTGTACGCAGCGTCCGGCGGTTCGGGACGTCGCATCTTGCGGACGGCTGGTGTCGCACCGGCCGGCGCCACCCCGGCGCGCCGCCGGCGGACGGCGTCGACCGGCAGCGTGTTGGACCGGCCTGAGCCTGGTGAGGCGGTCGTCGAGGTGTCTCCGGCAATAGCGGACCTCGCGCGGCGTCTCGGCGCAGAAGGCCTCACGGTCCACACCGGACACGGTCTCGGTGACCCGCGCATCGACCTCGTGGTCGAGGACCCGAGACGTCGTGGTGATCTGCTGGTCGCGATCGAGAGCGACGGCGCGGTTTACGGATCGTTGCGCTACGCACGCGACCGCGAACGGATCAGGCCGGCTCAGTTACGGGCCCGCGGATGGACCTACGAACGAGTGCTGACAAGAGATCTGTTTCGAGACCCGGCCAAGGAAGTAGCGCGGCTGATCCGGGTCGTGCAGGCCGCCTCGATACGCCGCAATGCCATGCCGGCCCTGTCCCCGACGCAACACCATGACTGAGCATCGTCGCCGGTCGCGACGGGTGACGCGTCCTGGCACGGCGACGATCGGGCAGGGCGCGCCGGACCTGTCTGCTCAGGTTCAGGGCGTCGAAGCGGGGTACCAGGCGGACACCCACAGGTCGCCGGTCGGCGGAAACCCGACTGCTGGGGATTCCGCCGACCGCGAGGAGCAGTGGTGGCGCGAGCAGCGGCCACCACACTGGGAGTAAGAGCGAGAACTCCTGCTCAGATAAGCCGATCAGTTGTGCGGGCGGGCCTTCAGCTCGTCGCGGATCTGGGCCAGGATGTCGAGTTCTGTCGGGTCGGACTCGGTGTCCACGTTCTTCTCGCGCATTTCACGGTACTTGTTGTACGGCAAGACAACGACGAAGTACACAACTGCGGAGATCGTCAGGAACGAGATCAGGGCGGTGAGGAATCCGCCGACGGGGATACCGCTCGGCTTGTAGCTCGAGAAATCCTGAGCTCCTCCGACCTTGCCGACAATGGCCAGCAGGATCTCAACGGTCGCCTTGACAAGTGCGGCGAATGCCGCGGCAACGACGAAGGCGACGGCCAGCTCGATCAGGTTGCCGCGCAGAATGAAATCTTTGAAACCCTTCACCAGGACTCCTTAGTTGATGAGTAGACAAGGAGGACCGTACAGCCTGGGACAAGCCGGCTACGACGTTCGTCGACTGCCGAGATTTCGGGCAGCGCACATCATGTTGCGGGTCGCAGAACGACCGCGATGCCCGCCCCCGAGGTATGCGACACCATGGTGGCCGACGCGATCCGCGCCGCGGTGCCTGCGGGGACACTGACCCACAGCGTGCCCGCGGTCCGCGCCGAGGCGCCGAACCCGCCACCGGCGGTTCCCGGGCTGACCAACACGACGGGCAGGTTCGTCCCCAGCAGGCCCTGCGCCCCGATCAGATCGACGTGGTCGCCGGCGCGCACCAGCTCGGTCACGGCCGGATCCACCGACGACACCGATGCCACAACATTGCCGTCGGCAACCCCCGGCCAGCGCCGGGAGACCGCCACCCGCGAGGACGTGACGGGCTCACCCGCGTCGATGCCCGCGACGGTGAGCGAGCCCTGCGCAGACGCGGGGGTGAGCGCACCTTTCAACCGGGCACTGCGCGGCCAGGAGACCGACCGCAGGTCGGCGGAGACGATGCGATGACCCGCCGGGAGGTCGCGCGCCGCGACCAGCATCGATTCGGCGGCATCCGCCGGGGGCCGTACCGCGCTCCAGAGCAGTGACCCGCAGATCAGCAGCAGAATTGCGCTGAGCACCCGCCGGGCGCGGGCCCGATGCCACTGGGCGGCGCGGCCGACGCCGCGCCACGCGGGTGGCAGCACCCGGTGCAGTCGGGCGCCGGCGCCGTCCCTCATGGCAATTCGAAGGGCAATGACAAGCCGTCCAGGGACCGACGGCAACCGCAGGTGGCATCGGCGTCGGGGACGGGATCGGGCAATTTCGCGACGGTGTCCTTCAACAGCGACTTCAGAGCCTCGATGTTGCGCTCGAAGACTTTCAGGACAGCCTGGTGGCTGACCGCCTCGTCGGAGTCGACACCGGCGTCGAGGTCGGTGACCAGGCACACGGTGGTGAAGCACATCGCCAGCTCGCGGGCGATCGCTGCCTCCGGCATACCGGTCATGCCGACCACGCTCCAGCCGGCGCGCTGGTGCCACAACGATTCAGCGCGGGTGGAGAAGCGCGGGCCGTTGATCACCACCATGGTGCCGCCGTCGATGAGGTCCAGGCCCGGTGCGTCGGAAGCCAGGACAGCGGCTCGACCCTGCGGGCAGTACGGGTCAGCGAGGCTGACGTGCACCACCGCGCCGAGCGCGTCGTAGACCGTCTGCTCGCGTCCGTAGGTGCGGTCCACGACCTGGTCGGGCACGACGACCGTGCTGGGCCCCTGCTCGCGGATCAGCGACCCGACCGCGCAGGGGGCGAGGACCTGACGGACCCCGACCGAGCGCAGTGCCCACAGGTTTGCCCGGTAATTGAGGCGGTGCGGCGGGTAGGTGTGGCCCTGGCCGTGCCGGGCCAGGAACGCCACCCGGCGCCCGGCCACCTCACCGATCACGATGTCGTCGGTCGGATCGCCGAAGGGGGTGGTCACCTTGACGCGCTCGGTCTGCTCCAGGAAGGAGTAGAAACCCGAACCGCCGATGACCCCGATGTCCGCAGGAGTTGCCGCTGTC
>JALYUK010000317.1 GCA_030853805.1 Actinomycetota bacterium
CCACCAGTTACCCGTTCCTCGCGTCTGCTGCAGCCAATCTGCTGGTGGCGCATGCGTCACCGGAGATGATCGACACCTATGCGCGCCCCATCATCGAAGGCCGCTTCTACGGGACGATGTGCCTTTCGGAGCCGGACGCCGGTTCCTCGCTGGCGGACACCCGCACGACCGCCGAGGGGCAAGCCGACGGCACGTGGCGCGTCCGGGGCTCGAAAATGTGGATCTCCGGTGGCGACCACGAACTCGGTGACAACATCGTGCACCTCGTGCTGGCCAAGACGCCTGGCGCACCGGCCGGTGTCAAAGGGCTGTCGCTGTTCGTGGTGCCCAAGTTTCTCGTCGCCGATGACGGCGCGGTCGGTGTACGCAACGACGTGACGCTGGTGGGTCTCAACCACAAGATGGGTTACCGCGGCACGACCAATACGTTGCTCAGTTTCGGAGATGGCACGCATGCCGTCGATGAGGTGCGGGGGGCCGTGGGCTACCTGGTCGGTGAAGAACACGCCGGCCTGGCCTACATGTTCCACATGATGAACGAGGCTCGGATCGGGGTGGGCACCACCGCAGTGGCCCTCGGGTACGCCGGGTACCTGCATGCGCTGGATTACGCACGGACCCGTCTGCAGGGCCGCCCGGTGAGCCAGCGGGACCCCAGCTCGGCTCCGGTCCCGATCATCAACCACCCGGACGTCCGACGCATGCTGCTCGCGCAGAAGGCGTACGTCGAAGGCGGTCTGGCACTCGTGCTCTACTGCGCGCGACTGGTAGATGAGGCGGGCACCGCGCCGGAGGCATCGACGCGGGATTCCGCTGAATCCCTGCTCGGGATCCTGACCCCGATCGCCAAGTCCTTTCCGTCCCAGTGGTGCGTCGCGGCCAACGATCTTGCGATCCAGGTACACGGCGGATACGGGTACACCCGTGACTACGACGTGGAGCAGTACTACCGCGACAACCGACTCAACTCCATCCATGAAGGGACCCACGGGATTCAGGGCCTGGACCTGCTGGGTCGCAAGGTCCGTTCCAGGGGCGGCCTCGATTTCAAATTCCTCGTCGACCGGATGTCGGCCACCGTCGAGGTCGCGTCCAGCGCGGGTGGAGTCCTCAGCCAGCGTGCCGATCAGCTGAGGCCTCGCATCGAGGCACTGGTCGAAACGACGGACACGCTGTGGCGTGGCGGCGACCCCGAGGTTGCCTTGGCCCACTCCAGCGTCTACCTCGAAGCCATGGGCCACATCGTGGTGGCCTGGCTGTGGCTCGAGCAATGTCTGGCAGCCGATGGCAGGACCGGCAGCTTCTACGACGGCAAACGTGCTGCGGCGGGCTACTTCTACCTGTTCGAACTGCCCAAAGTCGATGCTCAACTGGCGCTCCTGGCCACCCTGGACCGCTCGACTCTTGATCTGGACGAGGCCTGGTTCTAAGCGATGGCGAGCGTATTGGACCCGATTCTCCGTCATGCTGCAGAAGAGCGTGGCCGCATCGCGCTCCGCGACGAACGGGGCGACTGGACCTACGGCGACGTGGCCGGCGCCGCCGAGGCATTCGGGGCGGACCTGCAGGCCTCCGGTATGGCGCCCGGTACCCACATGGTGTTGATCGCCCCGTCGGTACCGGAATTCGTGGTCGCCTACCTGGGCATCGCAGCGGCGGGGTGCGTCGTGATCCCGATGAACACGATGTCGGTGCGCGACGAGATCCGGTACGTGCTGAACGATTCGGGCGCTGCGCGGATCATTGCGTGGGATGCACTGGGCGCTGCTGCGCGGGAGGCAGCCGACGACCTCGGTGTCCCCCTGCAGGTGCTCAGGCAGCTCACCCCCGGTGCGCATCGGCCGGTTGGGTCAGAGAGCGCCATCTGTCCACGGGATCGCAGTGATACCGCGGCAATTCTCTATACGTCGGGTACCACTGGTCGCCCCAAGGGCGCGGAGCTGAGCGTCGCCAACATCCTGGACTCCGCAGAGATCTCGGTGCAGATCGGCCGTAGCACTCCCCAGGATCGCTTCGCCACTGGACTGCCCCTGTTCCACGTCTTCGGTCAGATCGCGGTGATGATGTCGGCTCTGACAGCGGGGGCTTCGCTGTCGCTCCTGTCACCGTTCGAGCCCAATCGAATGCTCGAACTCATCCGACGGGACCAGATCTCCATCGTGCTCGGCGTACCGACGATGTGGAACGCGATGCTGCGCGCCGCTGAAGGTGCCGGTGATGGTGACTTTGCGGGCGTGCGGGCGGCCGTCTCCGGGGGTGCGTCCCTGCCGGCGGAGGTCTCCAGAGCTTTCGAACGACGTTTCGGATGCCCGGTCATCGAGGGCTACGGACTGACCGAATCCAGCGCCCTGGGCACCTTCAACGATCTGGATCGTGGCCCCAAGATCGGGTCGACAGGAGCACCGATCCCTCGCTCGGAAATCCAGATCCGGTCACTGGACGGCCAGGTCGTCGCCCAGGGCGAGGTCGGCGAGGTCTTCATGCGGGGCCCCCAGGTGATGAAGGGTTACTGGAATCGACCCGAAGCCACCGCAGAAGCATTCGTCGACGGATGGTTCCGCACCGGTGACCTCGGCGCACTCGATGCCGATGGCGATCTACGCATCGTGGACCGGCTGAAGGATCTGATCATCCGCGGTGGCTACAACGTCTACCCCGGCGAGGTGGAAGAGGTGTTGTACGGCCACCCCGACATCATCGAGGTGGCTGTGGTGGGTGTGCCGGATGAGTACTACGGCCAGGAAGTGGCAGCGGTCATCACCCTGCGGGACGGCGCGTCAGTGACCGGCGAGGAAATCACCGCATGGTCACGCGAGCGGATGTCCGCCTACAAGATCCCGCGGATCGTCCGCTTCGTTCCGACGCTGCCCAAGGGCGCGACCGGGAAAATTCTGAAGCGCGCGATCGACCTCAGCGATGGAGAGACTCGCTGATCATCCCCTCGTATGCGCGATCCCACCGTCGACGATGACAGTCGACCCGACGACATAGTCACCGGCCCGAGAGGCCAGGTAGATGGCGGCGGCCGCCATGTCCTCCGGAGTGCCGATCCGACCCGCCGGGATCTGGGCTGCGACCTCCTGCTCGTGGTCCCGCGCGTCCCGATTCATGCTGGAGGCAAACGCGCCGGGCGCGATGGCACTCACCACGACGCCCTTCACGGCGAGTTCGATCCCCATCCGGCGGGTCAGTTGGATGATCGCCGCTTTGCTCGCCTGGTAGGAGTACGTCTCCCCCGGGTTGACGGCGATGCCGTCGATCGAGGCGATATTGATGACCTTGGCGAGGTGCGAGCTGTTGGCCCGTTGCAGCAGCGGTAGGAACTGCTGGGTCAGGAAGAAAGGGGCCTTGACGTTGAGGTCCATCACCTTGTCCCACCCGGACTCGGGAAATTCGCTCAGTGGTGCGCCCCAGGCGGCTCCGGCATTGTTGACCAGGATGTCGAGGTGGGACTCACGATCGGCGTACCGCTGTACCAGGTCGTTCACACCATCCAGCGTCGAGACATCAGCCGGCAGCGAGAGGCAGTCGCCGAACGCGGAGAGCTCCGAGGCGGTGGCATCACACACCGCTGCCTTGCGGGAGGAGATGTAGACGCGCGCACCCTGGGCCAGGAATCCCTCAGCGATCATCCGGCCGATGCCGCGGGACCCCCCGGTCACGAGAGCGGTGCGTCCTGCGAGCGAGAACAGTGTGCTGGTGTCCATCGGATTGCCCTTCGGTAGGTTCTACGGCTGCACGATCGTTGAGACGTTCAGATCTGGAGCACCAGTTTGCCGGTATTGATCCCGCTGTAGAGACCGAGGAGAGTCTGCCCGAATGCCTCAACCCCACCGGGGACGATGGTCTCGCGGGCGCTCAGCTTCCCGGCCGCGATCCATTCGCTGATCTGTTCGACGGCCTCGGAATAACGGTCCTCGAAGTCGAAGACAACGAAGCCGGTCATCGATGCTCGGAAGACCAGCAGCGACATGTACCGCCGCGGCCCGGGAGCGAGTTCGGTGTCGTTGTAGGTGGAGATCGCGCCGCACAGCACCACGCGCGCTCCACGACGCAGGTTGGCCAACCCTGCGTCCAGGATGTCGCCACCGACGTTGTCGAAGAAGACATCGATTCCCTTGGGGGCGGCCGCTCGAACCTTGCGCAACACATCGCCGTCGCGGTAGTTGATCGCAGCGTCGAAACCGAGCTCGGTGAGCCATCCGCATTTCTCGTTGCTTCCGGCGATACCGATGACGGTGCACCCGGCAGCCTTGGCGATCTGCCCCACCACGCTGCCTACCGCGCCGGCGGCGGCGGATACCAGGACGGTGTCACCCTCCTTCAGTGCGCCGACGTCCCGCAGACCGAAGTATGCGGTCATACCGGGCATCCCCAGGGCACCGAGCCAGGTCGGCGCGGGCGCTACCTCGAGGTCGATCGCGGACACCCCGGAGCCGTCACTGAGTGCGTACTCCGTGACTCCGAATGGACCGGACACGGCCACCCCTTCGGGGAACTGCGGGTGTTTGGAGCTGACCACCACGCCCACTGCCGCAGCCCGCATGACCTCCCCGATCGCCACGGGGCGGATGTAGGAGCGGACGTCGTTCAACCATCCCCGCATCGCTGGATCGAGCGATATGTAGTCGACCTTGACAACGAACTGCCCGTCCACCGGCTCCGGAATATCGACCGTGACGACGTCCCAGGTGTCGTCACAGGGTAATCCGACAGGGCGTTCACGAAGGTGGACCTGCTTGCTCTCGTACTGCGTCATGTCGTCTCCAGATCGTCGGGTGGATGAAGGGTGTGGGCCCAGCCGCCATCATCGCCTGTTGTAGCGACGTCGGTTGTTTCTCTCGTCCGGTCGGCTCATCGTGGACCACATCGTCCGGGTCAGAGATCAGCTCAAAGTTTCGTTGCGAACCGATGCGCAACGGCACCAGCGGTGCCACGATGACAATATGAAAAGGTTGGTCGTCTGCTGCGACGGAACGTGGAACAAGCCGGACAATGAGAACGTCACCAACGTCGAGAAGATTGCCCGCACGGTACAGACTGACCCGTTGGCGACCGGAGGCGTCCACCAGCTGGTGTATTACATCAGCGGGGTCGGTGCCGGCAGTTACGGCGCTGACCGGGTGTTGGGTGGGGCCTTTGGATTCGGGCTGTTACACAATGTAATTGCCTGCTACCGGTTCTTGGCACAAAACTACGAACCCGGCGACGAGATCTTCATCATCGGCTTCAGTCGGGGCTCCTACACCGCACGTTCGGTGGCCGGGATGCTCGCACGCGTGGGGCTGCTCACCAAGATGGCGCTGGTTCAGGAAAGACTGCCCGAGGCCGTTCACCTCTACACACGGACCAAGATGCCCGAGGGCGCCTTCGGGGAGAGTGTGGATGAGTTCAAGCACGACCACTGCCACGCGACACAAGTGACCTTCCTCGGAGTCTTCGACACCGTGGGCGCCCTGGGGGTGCCCGGCTTCGAGCGCGACACACCACGCTTCCACGACGTCCAACTGAGCGACCAGGTGCTGTGCGCTCGACAGGCGCTGGCGATCGACGAGACCAGGTTGAAGTTCGCGCCCACCTTCTGGGAGGCCCCCAGCGATCCTTCGGACGACGCAACAGAGGACCCGCGGGTCAAGCAGGTGTGGTTCGAGGGGGCACACTCCGATGTCGGAGGGGGCTATGCCCAGACCGGCCTGTCCGACACGTCGCTGCTGTGGATGGCGCGCGAGGCCCACGCCGCGGGCCTGGTCTTCGACACGGAGTTGTTGGGGTTTTATGTCAACAGCAGGTCCGACCCCATCTGTCACAACCCCCTCAGCCTGATGTACAAGGTCGACAACGCGATTCTTGGGGTGAAAGAGCATCTCCCCTGGCATGAGCAGGAGAGCGAGTTCAGCCACCGGCTGCGTCTGCTGACCGACAAACACGCCCTGTCCGTGCGAGTGGCGTCCTCCGCGGTCAGCCACTACCAGGAGGGTGAGTACGCGCCGGCCAACCTCACGGCGTTCGCGAGCCAGACGAGCGGATTCGAGGGGATCATCGAACCTGTCGTCCGACTTCCTGAGGCCGGGCTCAACCTTGCAGACCTGGGAAGCCCTCCGGTTCCTCCGGCTCTTGCAGGCACGGTCGGTACTCCCGTGGATCAGGTCGGGAGTGGCGACGTCCGCTAGCAATTCGTGCGGATCGCGATCCCGGTAAGCGAACGAGGACAAGCACCTCCCACAATCGGCCCGGTGTCCACAACAGTGGAGCGCACCATCCCGTCCTGAAGCGGTATCCGGTGCATGTCACCGGAGTTGCTCGACCAGGCTGATTATCGAGTCGGCTTCCACGTCAGGGGCAAGGAAGTACGCGGGGTACCGATCAGCGCTGCGGTTGATCCAGGCGCTGGACAGACCGGCTCTGCGGGCTCCGTCAGTATCCCAGGGGTGGACTGCTACGAGCATGGCATCCAATGGGTCGACCTGGCATTGCCGCAGCGCGTAGGCGTAGGAGCGGGAGTCGGGCTTCCATGCGCCGGCGTCCTGCACAGAGAGCAGCCGTTCGAAGTGGTGACGTACGCCCGCCGCGCTCAGCAGTTCCTCGGCCACGTCCGTCGAGCCGTTGCTGAGTGTCACGACGCGAACATCCAGCTGGGCCAACGCAGTCAACCCGGCCGGGACGTCGGCGTGCACGCCCAGGTCGGCGAACCCGTGCATGACGTGCCCGACGGCCTCTTCCAGTCCGCGGTTCAGCTGGTGCGCACCGAGCAGAACCCGTAGCGATTCCGCGGCAATCTGGGCGAACGGCGCGCTCGCACCGGCTGCGGTCAACGCGAACCCGTCACGCAACAGACCGGCGAACCAGGTACCGGCTGAATGCTCGGGTAGCCCTAGCTGAACGAAACGTGCACCGAGTGGCGCCAGGTCGGAGAGCGTCTCGTTGACATCGAAGATCAGCAGTTGCGGGCGCCGGAAACCGCGCAGTTCGACGGGGTGGCCAGACGTGGATCGCGGTTCATGCATGGATGCTCCTGGTCATGGTGAAGGGCACGTCCCGAGCAGACGAAGAAGCACGACTCGCCTCGGCATCGACCTTAGGGTGAAGGAATGGATGCAGACATCAATTTCTACTTCGACCCCGTATGCCCCTTCGCCTGGATGACCAGCAAGTGGGTGCGCCAGGTGCAGTCCCAGCGTGACTACACCGTGGACTGGCGATTCATCTCATTACGTCTGATCAACGCCGCGGTCGATTACGACGCGCACTTCCCACCCGAGTACGACGCCGGACATACCGCTGGCCTGCGGCTGCTGCGGGTAGCCGCACGGGCACGAGCCGAACACGGGCGAGAGGCGATGGGGCCGCTGTACGCCGCTTTCGGAGCACACATCTTCGACACCGCCCCCGCCGATGACCACGAGACCCAGCGCGACCTTCATCAACGGCGCGGGTCACGGGCTTTCGTGGAGCCGATCCTCGCCGAGGCGGGTCTGCCGATCGGACTGACCGACGCCCTGGATGACGAGTCGTGGGACGAGCAGATCCGCACAGAAGGCGACGAGGGGCTGGCCTTGACGGGCAAAGACGTGGGCACGCCGATCATCCACTTCGAGCCCCCCGCAGGCGTGGCCTTCTTCGGTCCCGTCATCAGCCGACTGCCGGCCGAGGAGCAGGCCGGCCAGCTGTGGGATCACGTGGTCGCACTGGCCAGCTTCCCCGGGTTCGCCGAGCTCAAACGCAGCCTGCGCGAACAGCCACAACTGGCAGCGCTCGGATTCAGCCCTGACACGGGCATTCCTCGCGTTCCTGGACGGTGACGGCGTTCAGCACGGTTGACGGTGTTCAAGCACCGTCAACCGACGCGAACACCGTCAGGGTGGGCGAGATCGGTATCGGACGCCGTGTGCTGATCGGGAGCGCCCGTGCGGTCCAAGACGCGGTAGGCGACCAGTTTGATCCGGTCGCTGAGTAGCGCCCAGATGATGGCGTAACCCCATACGAAGGCTGCCCAACCCCAACCGAGCGGGTGCATGAACAACCCGTAGACGGCGATGAGGGTGGCGATGGCCTGGGTG
>JALYUK010000356.1 GCA_030853805.1 Actinomycetota bacterium
CTCGGCATCGGCGGAGTTCTTCGCGTAGACCTTGCCGGACAGGACGGCTGCGACTGAAATGGAGGAATTCTGAACTGTGATCAAGGGATCGACATTGAGATAGGCGTCGCTCGGGTTGGCCTGCCCAAGCGGCACCTCGCGGGTAATGGTCGATGTCTGCATCTTGCCGTTGTCCCCGCAGTAGGTAACTGAAATCTTCACGGAATTCTTGAGAGAGACCGATGTGACGGATAGTGCGGGCTCGGTCTGCGTGTAGGGCACGAGCAGCGCGGACGCGAGGCAGGGTGAGGAACCGGCTGGATTGCTTCCGCCGAGGTCCTTGCCATTCACTGTGACGTCATAGTTGAAGACCCCCGTGTCGGGGTAGCGCGACTGCGCCGCTCGCACCTTGCCGGAGATGGTGGCGCCGACGTTGATGGTGTCACCCTTGACCGAGATGTGCGGGTCGATGTTCAGGTACGCGCCGGTGTGCGCCGAGGTCGACGATGCAGTCGGCGTCGAGGCGTGCCCTGATGCTGCTGCTCCGATCGTCGCCCCCGCTGCCAGGACCCCGACACCGACGGATATTGCGAAACGACGTGAACTGGACACGATGACTCCCCTGTTTTCGTCGGCGTCAATCGCCGGCCTAATGAATAGACGCTCGAAGTATGTCGGGCGGTTGGTCGCTTTCCGGTAACGGTTCGGCGACACAATGGCAATGTGTGGAGGAAGGCAACGACCGGGCGGCCTGCAGCGTGGGAAGTGGCCGGGCTCGAGTGGCTCGCTGACGCGAAAGGGGCCCGCATCGTGCGGGTGCTGGAGCGCGACGCTACTGGCCTGGCTGGGTTTGGTTGGCTCGGCTTGGCCGAACTGACCTCCTCGCCCCCGTCCCGAGCTGCTGCGGAGGATTTCGGGAGGGCGCTCGCGGCCACCCATGCAGCCGGTGCCCCGGCGCACGGCGTGGGGCCGGAC
This sequence comes from Actinomycetota bacterium, assembly GCA_030853805.1. Taxonomy (GTDB): domain Bacteria; phylum Actinomycetota; class Actinomycetes; order Actinomycetales; family Dermatophilaceae; genus Allobranchiibius. The sequence goes on from JALYUK010000356.1 coordinate 955, forward strand.
GGGTGGGGTGGCGACGGATACCAGGGCCCGAACGAGCACCTGCTGCCGCTGCTGTTAAGACCCTGCCAGAGGTGGGGTCAGATGTATGCCGAGCTGCGGATCCGGCCCCTGATGCATCGTTCCCGTGGGCTGCAGGGGCCTGAGTTGGAGGCGCTCTGCGATCGCCTGACGGCCGGTGAATTCGACACTGATGATGCGCCTGCACGTATTCACGGTGACCTCTGGTCCGGCAACGTGATGTGGACCCCGGACGGTGTCGTGCTCATCGACCCATCCGCGCATGGCGGTCATCGCGAGTCCGATCTGGCGGCGTTGGGGCTCTTCGGATGCCCGCAGCTGGAGCGCATTCTCGCGGCGTACGACGAGTGCGCGCCACTGGCCGACGGCTGGCGCGGCCGGGTGGCGCTGCATCAGTTGCAGATGGTCGCCATGCACGCGGTCGTCTTCGGCGGCGGATACGCCGATCAGGCGATCCGTATCGCTCGTCAATACCTGTAGGCCGGCCATCGGGGCTGCCCACTGGAGGTGACGAGCAGACCGCCCGTTCGTCGGTTCGGGTCGAGTCGCGGTCAGAACAAGTTGACGGCGCGGGCAGCCACGAGGGTGAGGCTGAGCACCGACACCACCCCGCCGAGCATGAACAGCATCTTGGCCCGCGGACTGACCGGCATCGTGTCCGTCGGGCTGAATGCAGTCGCGAGCGTGAAGGCGGTAAACAGGTAGTCGGTGAAGCACGGCAGGAACGCGGTGTCGTGCACGTCCTGCATCTGCGGGAAAAGCAGGTCCGGGTGCTCGCTGTCCCGCGCCTGCTCCGGGTTGCGGGCGAACGGCCCGCCCCGGTCGATTTCCCAGAAGAGCACTGCGTTGGCCGTGATGTTGGTCAGCTCGATCACCACGGCAGCAACGATCATCTGGTGGGCGGACACCTTGCCGCCGGTGGATATCGCGAAGACCAGGCGGGCCAGGTTGAGCGCATTGACCCCCAGGACGCCCAGCGCGGAGGCCAGCGCGACAATCCGGATGGCAGGTGCCTCGCGGTGCAACCGGATGGGATCGGACAGCACCAGCGGCAGCAGCAGCAGCGCCTGTACTGCCGGCATCAGCCACGACGGACCGAGCGAAGCCTGTTCGGGCAGGAAGAATTGCAGCACGAGGGCCAGGGCGACCAGCGCGCTCGCCGGCCATCGCCGCATCGATCTGCGTGGCGTTCTACGGAGATCCCTCACAACCGGTCAATCTAGGCGCACCGGGAGGCCCGGGTGTGCATCGCCGGGCGCTTGCGCATAGATTCACTATCTCCTACCGAGGAGGACACTGCGTGGCAAGCATGCGCGCGCTCTTGGCGGACACTGAACCGCTCAAGACGCCGGAGTTCCGGCGGTTGTGGACTGCTGACATCGTCACTCTGATCGGCGCTCAGCTGACAGTGGTCGCGGTGCCCGCCCAGATCTACGGCCTGACCCGCAGCTCGGCCTACGTCGGGCTTACCGGTGTCTTCGGTCTCGTCCCGCTGGTCGTTTTCGGGCTGTACGGCGGTTCGTTGGCCGACGTGATGGACCGGCGCACACTGTTGCGGATCACGACTGTCGGGATGATCGTCAGTAGCGGACTCTTCTGGGTGCAGGCGCTGATGGGGTTGCGCAACATCTGGTTGCTGCTCGTGCTCTTCTCCTTCCAACAGGCGTTCTTCGCCGTGAATCAACCCACGCGATCGGCGGTGCTGCCGCGCATCCTGCCTCCTGAGCAACTGCCGGCGGCGAACTCTCTGACGATGACGGTCTTTCAGTTCGGGGCGATCGGCGGCCCGCTGGTCGGCGGGGCACTGCTGCCGGTATTCGGCTTTTCGATGCTCTATCTGCTCGACACGCTGTTCCTGTTCGCCACGTTGTGGGCGGTGATCGCGTTACCTCCCCTGCCACCGGACGGCACCGCGAAGAAGGCTGGACTGCGTTCTGTCCTGGATGGATTCGCCTACCTCAGTCACCACAAGGTGCTGCTGATGTCATTCGCAGTCGACATCATCGCGATGCTGTTCGGGATGCCCCGCGCGCTCTTCCCGCAGATCGCGCACGAATCCTTCGGGGGTCCCGCAAACGGTGGCCTGGCCTTTGCGTTGCTCTTCGCCGCGATCCCTGCTGGTGCCGTCATCGGTGGCGTCTTCTCCGGATGGGTCTCGCGCACCGAACGCCAGGGCGCCGCCGTCATTGCGGCCATTCTGGTGTGGGGTGTCGCGATCATCACCTTCGGCCTCGCGGTCGGGTTTGCGCACGGCAGTCACGCAACGACGCTCCTGGTGGTCGCGTTGCTGGCTCTGGCGGTCGCTGGTGCGGCCGACATGGCGTCCGCGGCGTTCCGCTCCACCATGTTGATGACCGCGGCGAGCGACGACGTGCGAGGTCGACTGCAGGGTGTCTTCACCGTCGTCGTCGCGGGCGGTCCGCGGTTGGCGGACGTCGCGCACGGTGGGGCTGCCGCCATCGTCGGCACCTCGGCTGCTGCCGCCGGTGGTGGGGTACTGGTCGTGGTCGGTGTGACGGTCGCCGCGATCGCGGCACCGGTGTTTGTGCGCTACCGGGTCACCAGGCCCGATCGGATCATCGCATCGGTCAAGGGTTGAGTGCGCTCGCGTCCGGAGCAGCTCGAATGCGTCGTCTCGAAGGCGTTGTCTGTGATCGATTCTCCCTGGTGCATTGTCAGAGGCAGGGTGCACGATGAGCGGACTGGACGAGAACCGGAGGGTTTCATGACGAACGAGTCAGGACGTAGGACGAGGATCGCGGGCAGTGGCCGTGATGCCGTGCGCGGCGTGCACGCTGTGCAGCAGGTGGCCGACGACCGGCAGATCCAGGTAACGCTGGTGCTGCGCCGCCGGGACCAGCTACCGCCACCTGACAAGGGCGCGCCGGTGATGGGCAGCGCCGAGCTCGGCGCGCAGTACGGCGCCGATCCGGCCGATATCGCCGCAGTCGGGCAGGCCGTGACGGCTGCCGGCGCCGAGGTCACGATGACCGATGTGCCCGGTCGCAGGGTCCAGGTGCGTGGCAGCTACGCCGTCCTGAAGCAACTGTTCGAGGTCGACCTGCAGGATGTGCAGCTGCCTGGCGGGCAGAGCGAACGTGGCGCCTTCCGGATGCGCACCGGGTCGGTGTCGGTACCGGTGGAACTGGGCGACGCCGTCGTTGCCGTGCTGGGACTGGACAACCGCGACCAGGCACGCGAACGGGTCGCATTCGCGCGGGCGGTGTCCACGTCGTACACGCCCGTGCAGTTGGGGAAGGTCTACCAGTTCCCGGCAGGCACCGACGGTACTGGGCAGACCGTTGCCATCATCGAGCTCGGCGGAGGGTACGCACAGCAGGACCTCGACACGTATTTCACCGGGCTGGGGGTCGGCTCGCCGAACGTCACCGCCATCGGGGTCGACGGGGTACAGAATGCGCCGACCGGCGATGGGAACGGCCCGGACGGCGAGGTACTGCTTGATATCGAGGTCATCGGTGCGCTCGCACCCAAAGCCGAGATCAAGGTCTATTTCGCCCCCAATACCGACGCCGGCTTCCTCAACGCGGTGACCGAGGCGGTGCATGCCACACCCGCGCCGGCTGCTGTCAGCATCAGCTGGGGTCAGAGCGAGGACCAGTGGACTGCCCAGGCGCGTACTGCGATGGATGCCGCGTTCGCGGACGCCGGAGCGCTCGGGGTCGTGGTCACCACGGCTGCGGGAGACAACGGATCCAGTGATGGTGATACCAGTGGCGTGCACTGCGACTTTCCCTCCTCCAGCCCGCACGCGCTCGCCTGCGGAGGCACTTCGCTACAGGCGAGCGACACCACCGTCAGCTCCGAAACGGTCTGGAACAACGGTGGGACCACTGGTGCCACGGGTGGCGGAGTCTCCGACGCGTTCGCGCTGCCGGGCTACCAGTCCGCCGTCGGGGTCCCGGCTCGCACCGCGGGCGGAGCCGGTCGGGGTGTGCCTGACGTCGCGGCGGTGGCGGACCCGGCAACGGGATACCAGGTGCGCGTCGACGGCACCGATACGGTCATCGGCGGTACCTCGGCGGTCGCGCCGCTCTGGGCCGCCCTGGTGGCGCGCCTCGTGCAGGCCACCGGCCGGCAATTTACCGACATTCACGGCACGTTGTACGCCGGGGCGATCTCAGGCGTCGCACCAGCGGGTTTCCGGGACATCATCAGCGGGTCGAACGGTGCCTACAGTGCCGGGCCCGGATGGGATGCCTGCACGGGCCTCGGTGTCCCTGTCGGCACGGACCTGCTGCGGCGGGTCAGCACCACCTGAAGCCGCCGAGCAAGAAAGCCGGGCAAGAAAGTTGTACGAACGTGCG
>JALYUK010000366.1 GCA_030853805.1 Actinomycetota bacterium
GGATGCCGTGCACGGCGACGGCGTCGTCGCCGGCGAGGTAGACCGCGGCGGCGGCGATGTCGGCTGGCCGCACCGGGCGGCCCAACGGGGTGCCCTTGATGGCGGCCCAAGCCGGGTCCTGCGGGTCGTCGTGCTCGCGCACCACACCCGGGGAGATGGTGTTGACCTGCACGCCGGCGGCCCCGAACTCCACCGCCCAGTCCCGGGTCAACGCATCCAGGGCCCCCTTGGTCGCCGAGTAGCCCGGGACACCGGCGGTACCGGCCTGCGCCATCCAGGAGCTGATGGTGATGACCGCACCACGGCCTCGGGAGGCCATGGCAGGCGCGAGCTGGGCGACGAGGAAGAACGGGCCGGTGAGGTTGACGGCCACCATCATCGCCATCTGGGCCTCGGTGGTGTCCGCGGTGCCCGCCACGACCACGGCGGCCGCGTTGTTCACCAGGATGTCCACCCGGCCACCCAGGGCCGCCTCGGCTCGCCGCGCGATGTCGGTGGAGGTCGGGGCGGTGCCGTCCAGGTCGGCGGGCAGGAACACCGCCCGCCCCCCGGCGGCGGTGATGCCCTCCACCACCGCGGTGCCACGCCCGTGGTCACGTCCCCCGACGGCGACGACGGCACCCTCAGCGGCGAACCGCTCCGCGATCGCCTGACCGATGCCGCTGGTCGCCCCGGTCACCAGCGCCGTCCGGTCCTGCAAGCGTCCGCTCACTAGAGCTCCTTCAATGGTGGTGGTGTTGCCGTGGCTGCGGACGACCTTCCCTGGTCCTGAGCGCAACGCCGTCATGATGTCGTCAACGCGTCGACGGACGGTGAGCGGCCCCCCGAGGTCGGTTGCAACTCGTCACCCGAACACTGACCGATGCCGTCCCGGTCGCCGATCCTCTATCGGGTCGTGTCTTGATGCCGACGTAAGCCGTCCAGGATGACGGTGACCAGAGTGCGTGCTCGGGCGTCCCACTGATTTGCAGGCACCCGTGACAGGGCGCCGAGCAGCAGGATGACGTCGGTTGCGTCGACTCCGTCCCGCACCTCGCCGGCGACCCTGCCCATCTCGAGCAGTGTCTGCAGCGCCTGATGCAGCCGGCCCCGCGTTGTCGGCGTAGAGGTTCTGCCAGGCCGACGCCTCGATCGCCGCCACGACACCACGTTTGACTCGCGCGTACTCCACCAGACGGTCCAGCCACCGGTCCAGAGCCTCCAGCGGTGCGTGGTGGCCCAGCAACGCCGGTACCGCCTCGACCAACTCGCTCATCTCCTGCCGGTACACCTCGGCCAACAGATGTTCCCGGGTGGGGAAATGACGGTAGAGCGTGCCCTGCCCTACCTGCGCGGCTTTGGCGACCGCCTGCAGTCGAAAGTTGTCGACCGCCCCGCCCGACTCGACCAGCGCTGCGCGAGCACAGGCGATGATTCGCGCCCGGTTGACCGCCGCATCCGAGCGGAGAGCGCGTGGTGGCATGGATTTTCTTCCGGGTCGATGAGTCAGACGGACACTCGTCCGTTAAGCTGCGACGCAACCGGACAAATGTCAGTTTAGAGTGGAGTCAGCAGGTGAGCGGAATCAACGGCAAGGTCGTGGCCATCACCGGCGCGAGCAGCGGAATCGGGCAGGCAACCGCGCTGGAACTGGCAGGTCGCGGCGCGGCGGTGGTGCTAGGCGCCCGGCGTACCGACCGCCTGACGGCACTTGCCGAGCGCATCCGCGCCGAGGGAGGGCGGGCGGAGGCGGTGGTCACCGACGTCACCCGGCGCGCTGATCTGCAGCGACTGGTCGAGACGGCTGTCGGGCGGTTCGGACGCCTTGACGTCCTGGTCGGCAATGCCGGGATCGCCCGGACTGGCCCCGTTTCAGACCTCGACGTCGACTCCTGGGACGCAATGATCGACATCAACCTGCGCGGCGTTCTGCACGGAATCGCCGCCGCCCTACCGATCTTCCGACAGCAAGGGCGCGGGCATTTCGTGACGACCATCTCGACCTCTGGTCTGAAGATCGCCCCGACGCAAGCCGTCTACGCGGGCACCAAGAACGCCGTTCGTACGATGCTGGAAGCACTGCGTCAGGAGTCCACCGACGGCGTTCTCCGCACCACGTCGATCTCCCCAGGTTTCGTGCGCACCGAACTCGTCGACTCTGTCGAGGACCCCGAAAGTCGTGAACAGATGCAGGCCCGGATGGCCGAGCTGGGGATCAGCCCCACCGCCGTCGCTCGGGCCATCGCTTTCGCTATCGAACAACCCGACGACGTCGAGATCGGCGATATGACGATCCGGCCCACTGCCCAAAACTAGGAGGCTCGCCGTTCCGTAGGGGGATCCCCAAGTGACACAGCTGCAGATGCCCGCAGCCTGAGAATCCGCCGACCTGCAGCGTTCCCGCGCCCCCTCTTGCACGGTGTCTTACATCCCGGCTTGGCCTGCACGGATGCACCGGACGGGCGTCCATAACCGGGACTGACAAGTTGCTCCGATGCCCGCTCTCCGGCCTCAGCATCCGACCGCCCACTGTCGGAACGGACGTGCCGCACTCCCCGGCCCCGCACCTTGGGCCCGTCGGCCGTGGGCAGTACGGCGACTTCGGGAGCTGAGAGGAAACGGCGGCCGGAACTCGGCCAGGTCAACGTTGCGGTCTCGCGCGATCGCATCGAGCGGTTACCGGGCCGACCACGCCGCCCTCGCGCGGAACCTCGCTTTGGTCGTGAACGAGCTGCTGCTCACCGGTAGAGCGTGCCGCCGTATGTGCGCCCAACCGAGTAAGGGTCACCTTACATTTATTACGGAGACCGTTTGATAAATCTTGGCTGCATCTCGACAACCGCCGCTGTCCAGAAGCACTGAAGATTAAAATTTGTGGGGTCGATTTTAATAATCACCTCACCTGCTCCACGGCGGGTGGCTGTCTTCGTCGGCGGCCTGCCGTGCTTGTTCTGGCTCCCTGCTG
>JALYUK010000375.1 GCA_030853805.1 Actinomycetota bacterium
GATCCCGGTGTTGGTGGCGTAGGCGTAGATCGCCAACATCAGCCGCTCGGCCAATACCGTAGGCGGCAACGTTCCCCCGCCGACGATGGCACTGACCTCGTCCAGGGCACCGGTGCGCAGCACCGCCTCCTTCAAAATGTCGATCAGGGCCACGGTCCCCCATCGACGCTGCACCTCAGCCTTGATCCGCCGCAAGTTTCGCGGCTCCGGCGCGGCCTCGTACTTGGTGAAGGTGATGGCGCCGGAGGCTCGTTCGGCGATGCTCAGCCAGTCCAGCTTCGGTAACGCGGCGTCGAGCGCCTCCAGCTCCGTGATCATCTCGCTGCGCAGCTCGTGGATGAACACCGCAGGATCCATCGGCTTGCGCAGTTCGCCGTAGTTCTCGCCGCGGCGTTCCTCGAAGTCGGCAGGCAAGTCCTCCTCGGCGTTGCGCCAGGAGTCGGCACCAACCACCCAGATCTCCTTGCACCGCAACTGTTCCCGCAGCGCCTGGGAGGTCACCACCTCGTAGACCATCCGAGTCGCCCGAGCACGGCCGCGAGTATCGATGCGGTGCACCAGATCCGACCAATCGCCGCCGGTGCCCCGATGGGCCGGCACCGTCTCGCCGATCGGGTAGTAGGTGAGGTTGCCAGCCTTCGCGTAGCGGGTGACCAGCATCAACGCATCTATCACCGGGCCGTGAGCGGTGTTGTTGCTGCGGAACTCCAGCACCTCAAGCAGCGCGATCAGACCGCGGCGGTAGTGGCCGGTGTAGGACGCTCGCAGAGTGCTCTGCACCGTCCGCCGGTCACCGCCGGGTACACCACCTCCCGCACCGGCTCGTCCGGCTGGTTCAGCGCCGCTTCCGCGATCGCGCACAGGATGTTCTCCTTGCCCGTGACCCGGCGAAACGCATTGATCAGCTCGTTGGTCACGCGACGTTCTGCACGAGCGCCGATGCGGTGCACCGTGGCGATCAGGAGCTCCACCAACGTATCGGTGATCTCCCGTTCCCGCTGATACATCAACGCAGCCAACAGCATCACCGTCATCTGCGGCGGATGGCGGCGTAGATGAGACGGTGCCTCCACCGCAGCGCGGGCCCGCCATCCATCCAGCACTTTCGGAGGCACATCAGAGAACAATGAGGCCGGCAGGTGCAGACCACGGACGGCCACCAGTTTCCCGATCTCGGTCATCATCGACTCCAGGCTGACGTTGCCTGGGCTGGACTTGATCACCCCCAACAACGTTGACAGCCCTCCGCCGTCTTCGTCTTCATCGTCGTCCACCGGTTCGACCAGGGCCAACAGCGCTGCTGAGCAGGCACGCCCGATCCGCTCGGCGATCAGCGCCATCCACACCTGCTCGGCCGTCCGCAGCGCCGAACGCACCATCTGCAACAACCGCCCAGGAGTGGGCGGGTCGATCCGCTCCGTACGAAACTGGACCAGCAGGCGATCACGCACCCGATCCTCGCGTCGCTCCGCGTGTGCGACGTTCGACGCTAGCCACGCCGTTAGGTTCTCTTGATCGTCGACCGCGCCGACGCGGAACCCCAGGTGAGCTCTGATCTGCGCCCGGTGATACTCGATGGTCCGCCCGGACCACTCGTAGAAGCCGAGATCCGAAGCGGGCACGGCAACCTGGCCGGCCATGAACGTGACCACCGCCCCGGAGAAGTCCGACCTGCCTCGGGGAAAACGACCGTGACAACTGTCGTACTTCAGCAGCAGCGCGAACCCCAGTGCCGTAGCGTCGCGCTTCCCCGCCAGCAGCGCCCGGTCCTCGTCGAGCAACGTCCAGAACTCGACCAACTCATCAAGGTCAACCGCTGTCGGCTCCCGACACTGCGATGATCCGGCACCTCGATCAAAGTCGCATTGCGGCTGGTGACAGCACCGTTACCGGCACCCCAACTACCTGGTGGAGCAACGCTCGGCGCATTACTTGCTGACCGCGAAAGAACAACCAACCCACCCTACGGACACAACTGGCAGCGCTAACCTGGATCGACGTTCCCAGCTTCATCACCAAAGGAAAACCGTACGGACGAACGGAACAACGAACCCCACAAAATCGTGACCGTCACCGCCGGGATCGGCTTCCCCCACGCCCAGCAGGTCCTGCAGATCACCCGCGGCACCTGCCGCATCGGGAAGAAGAAATGGGTCACCGAAACGGTCTACGCCATGACCGACCTGTCCGCCAGACAAGCCGGCCCGCAACAACTCGCAACCTGGATCCGCGGCCACCGGCACATCGAAAACAATCTCCACTGGGTCCGCAGGCCACCTCCCGGCTCAGGGCACCCCCACATGGGCGTGCCTTCGTCCCGGGGACACCTGACAACCCGGTTTCGATGCCATCGTTCTATTCTTTCGATGCGTCAGCAGTGGTTCACACGTGTTCGTCTTCTCGTCGCACACGTGACCCGCTGACAGCTGGCCCCCTACCGCAACGCTCACCAGTCCGGCTCTCGACCGACGCAGCTTGCGGTGGTTTGAGTTCTCCTCCTGCACGGCGAACCCGGAGGCCTAACCTCCGTCACTGGCGCAGCACGTATCGCTTCAACGATCTTCTACATCGTCATCAAACCACTGTCAGGACACACTCAGTTCGAAGTACCCAGCACCCGAGAGCGGCAGCTACCTGTGAACCACTCCCAGCCGATGGGCCAGAACATGGTCGAGTGCCGGGTCCGCGATCCTTTGTCAGGCCTGTGACTCCAAGCGAGCACTCACAGCAGTGTTGGCGAGGCGCGGGCGTGGAACCCATGCTGATTCCCGGAAAACGACGTCGACAGTGCGCCGCAGATGTGTGACCAGCTGGTCGGTGCAACCCCTCATGTCTCCAGCCAGAGCCGCGTCCAGGATGCTCCGGTGCTCGAGCTGAGACGCGCGGAGTCGCTCAGCCGAGGCACTGTCACGATCCGCGTAGTTGTGCTGCAGGTAGGCGAGCCGATAACGCTCGGAGTGGTCCCAGAGTTCTTCTAGGATGGCGTTCATCCGCATTCCGCTGCCAGCTGTCAAGCCTAGGTGGAAGGCGCGGTGCTCGTGACGGAATCGCTCCAGGTCGAGTACATCGATGGCTTCACCCATACCGACCACATGCTGCGTCAGCCTTCTACGGCCGGCCGAATCGAGCATTGGCATGGTGGCGCGGATACCCACCGGCTCAAGCGCGATGCGCATCGCGTAGATCTGGTCGAGGTCATCGAGGTTGAGTTCGGAGACCCGCATCCGGCGGTTGAAGTCACCGGTGACCAAGTACTCGGCCACGAGCCGGCGGAGCGCCTCGCGGAGGGGGGTTCGGCTCAGGCCGAGTGTCTGCGCGAGCTGTACCTGCGACAGCACTGCGCCTGGCGCGAGATCGCCCATCAGGATCTGCTCGCGGAGCCGCTGGTAGGCGAAGCGCACGCTGTCGTCGGCGCGCGCCCCGTCCGCCTCCCCAGCGAACGCGGCGATGCTCATGCGCTGAATGTTTGCTGGATCGAGCCGAGACCGTCGATCTCGGTCGTGAGCACCTGACCGGCTCGCAGGAACTCCTGGGGGTCGCGGCCGAGGCCGACGCCGGCCGGCGTACCGGTGAACACGAGATCCCCGGGGCACAGTTCGACGATCGCCGAAAGCCGGACGATGAGCTGTGGCACCGGGAAGAGCAGATCCGCGGTCGTGCCATTTTGCAGCGTCCGGGGCTCACCGCCCGGCTCGTCTACGATCACGCTGCGGATGCGGAGCCTATCCGGGTCGTAGGAAGCTCGCACCTCGTCCATCGTAACGACTGCCGGGCCGGTCGGCGCGTACTGGGCGAACGACTTGCCCAGATTGAACTGCGCAGGATTGCCCCAGCTCTGCACAGTCCGATCACTGAGGTCCTGCCCCACGGTCAGCCCTGCAACTGCATCCCACGCCCGCTCGAGTGGCACGTCCCGGCCGCCGGCGCCGATCACCAGTACGAGCTCGGCCTCCCAGTCGACCCGGTCGCCCGAGAGTCGCACCGTCGTCGCCGGTCCGGCGAGCGAGGAGGGAAACTTCGTGAAGACGACCGGGTTCTCCGGCACTTCCAACTTCGACTCGGCCGCGTGGTCGGCGTAGTTCAGTCCAATACCGAATACTTGGGACGGTCGCGGTACCGGCGCCCCAAGGTCCGCCACCGAGTACCCCTCTGCATCTTGGTGCGAGTCGACATCGACGCCCACCCCCCACGTCGCGAACCCGGGCCAGTCCACCCAGACTTTTTGGGGATCCGCGCCGAACCGCCCGCCGCTCGCCCGCTCGACGTCAAGCGCCTTCGTGTCTCCCAAAAGGGTCGCACGTCCGGACAGGTTAGCGATACGCATGATGCTCCTAGTGTTCTCAGATTAAGGCCCTCGAGGTCCGGCCGATTCGGCGTCGACGAGCCCAGCACGTCCGTCGACCTGCACTGGGTCGCACACCGTCGACGAATCGGGCGGCCAGTTCGCCGGTATCAGCAGGGGCCACCGTGCATGGACAAGACGGCTACCAGAGTTCTGGCAGGTGCACGTCTGGCTTTACCGCCGGTTCGTACCCTCCTTGGCGGGCTCGGGCGTGGATCTCTTCGAAGGAGAGCCCCTCAGCCCGTGCGGCGACGATCAGCTCAGGGTCGAAGTAGATCCCGATGGGATTGTCCCCGAACTCCTGCGACGCCCACATCCACTCCTTGCCTTTCGCCCAATTACCGAACCCGTCAACCTGGATCTCCACACCGTTGCCCTCGGGATCCTGGTAGTACATCGACATCGTCATGCCATGGTCGAGGTTCAAAAACGGTACGATTTCCTCATCGCGCAGCCGGATGTAGTTGTCCAGCCACTGATCGAAATCGGCGTACTCGAAAGCAGTGTGGTGCAGACCCGCGGTATGACCCTTGTCCTCCGGGGCCGTCAAGCCGGGCAGGGCTAGAAGCGCGATCCGATGATTCGCCTCGTCATTGGTGAGCCAGGCGCCGTCCTCGGAGTAATACACCGGCTCGAGGCCGGCAATCTTCTCGTAGAACGTCACCATCTCGTCAAGCTTCATCGTCGCGAAAGTTGTGTGGTGAAACTTCGGACGAATCAGGGGACGCAGGCGCCGGCCACTTGGCATGGTGTCTCCTTCATTGGAGTGCACCTCTCTACCAGGCGCACGTTCTGTAGACAGTTTAGTCAGTTCTGTGCACTGCGTGCAACTGCGCACGATGACTCATCGAAATGCCCGCCCGGACTGATGCCCTGACTTTTCGGGAAACACCTGCTTGTGCGTGCCGCATCCAGAGTGGACGTGGGGTTCCGGGTGGGCAGGTAA
>JALYUK010000395.1 GCA_030853805.1 Actinomycetota bacterium
CGGCCGAGCACGGCGTGCTGCCACGTTGACCTGGTAGGAGCGCACGGCGCGCACCGCGACCCGCCTGATCGGCGAGTAATCCTTCGTGGTGGCTGGAGCTTGCCCGAAGCCACGAGCGGTGGCCCACAGCAGCGACCACATCCCGGCAATCAGGAAGGGGTTGCAGTCCCCGCAATCCCCACAGTCTGCGCACTCCGGACCGCAGCTTCCTGCCCCGCCGTCGCGCTTCTTCTTCTCGTCCTTGGACGGGAAGGCACTGCTGGGGTCGACCTCACTCACGGGGGAGTGAGCCGGAGGAGTGGGCGTCGGCCTGCGCCTGCTCGGCATGTGCCTGCGCGACGCGGCGCACTCGTTCGCGGCGCAGTCTTTCTTTCGGGTCGCGTTCCAGTGTCTGCTGGGCCGGTCCGACCAGCGAGACCCCGAGGTACTCCAACCGCCAGGTGAAGCGGTACCAGAGGGAAAGCCCAGTGGTGTCCTTGGGGATCTTCGTGGGCACGGCGGGTGCGGGGCGGGTGGTGTTGTCGGACATCGGTGCTCCCTGCATTGGCGGCCTGTCTGAAGATCAACTGTATTCGTGCTGGGAGGGGACCGTGTCGGGCGCACCGATCAGCCATAGCAGCAGGCTCGCTGTGATTGCCTCCGCGCACAGCAGCCCGACCAGCACCACGATCTGGAATCGGGCGGCGTCGGCTGCGCTCGCACCGCCGAGCAACGCTCCGATGAAGGCTCCTGGGAGGGAGACCAACCCGACCGTGCGGGTCTGGTCCAGTGCTGGGACGAGGGCTTCGTAGATGGATGAGCGTGCGATGTCGCGCATTGCCTGGCGCGGGGTGGCTCCGATCGACAGCCACGCCTCGATTTCGTCACGGTGATCGCGCAGGCCCTGGTCGAAGCGGCGCCCGGCGAGGGTCGCGGACGTCATGCTGCCGCCGATCACGATGCCGCACACGGCGACCAGGGTGCGCACGTCACGGCTCAGGCTCGGCAGCCCGACGATGATCGCAACCGCGACGAAGGAACCCGCTGCAATCGAGGCAATGACCGCCCGCGCAGCGTTGACGTGCCCGCGCAGTCGCCTGGTCGAGGTCCAGCAGGCCACCGAGAACATCACTGTGATGACCCCGATCACCGCGATGGGTGCCTGAAAAACCCCTCGTAATGCGGCCGCGATCACAGCGAGCTGGATAACGGCGCGCAGCGAAGCGACGATGACGGAGCGTAGGTGGGGCACCCCCGCAAGCCGCAGGACAACGCAGGCGATCGTCAACAGCAACACGATGCCGACAGCAAGGCGCACGTAGGTGTCGTCGACATGCACAGCGGTCACGCCCCCATCGTCCTGTCCCCAATTTTGGACATGCGTAACGGGGCAGATATGCCTCGTTGCGCATGTCCAAAATACGGGATGGACCGCTGCTCAGCCTCGACCCAGCGAACGCACGGGAAGATGGACCGGTGACCCGATTCCCCAGCGGCATCCGTGCCCGCCTGACCGCGTTGACCGCGATCGTCGTAGCGATACCGCTGCTGCTCGGGGTCGTCGTGATCGCCAACCTGCTGCAACGCTCGCTGAACGGCAGTCTCGAGCGAGCCGCCACGAGCACCGCCACGACGGTCGCGGCAGCCGTGCAACGAAGCGGACCGACCGGGCTGCGGGCAGTCACCGCGACTGTGCCGCCGGGGACCGAGGTCCAGGTTTACAACGATCCGGGCAATTTGGTGGCCGCCTACCCCTCCGACAGTGACGCAGACGGCCCGATATCCAGCGATCCTGGCAGGGTCATCCAGGGCGCAAAATATTACTGGTTGCCCGGTGACGTGGAGACCCCGCTGGTCGTGCAGATCAGCACAACTTATGGCGGGGAACGGTATTCGGTCGTCGCCAGCGCCTCGCAGGGTAGCCAGCACGAAGCAGTGAGCACGGCGGCCAAGGTGCTGCTCGCCGCGATTCCCTTCCTCGTCGGCGGCGCGATGATTCTGGCGTGGATCCTGACCGGGCGCACGCTGCGTCCGGTAGAGGCGATTCGGGAGCAGGCCGAGTTGATCACCGCTCGCAACCTGACGGACCGGTTGCCGGTCGGCCCGATCCAGGACGAGGTGGCAACCCTCGCGGAGACGATGAACCGGATGCTCGCACGCCTGGAGGTGGCGCAATCTTCCCAGCAGCGTTTCGTGGCAGATGCCAGTCACGAGTTGCGGTCGCCGGTCGCCACGTTGCAGGCGGCGCTGGAGATCGCCGAGCATGCCGGTCGCGCGCCGGGTGTCGAGACAATCGCGCTGATGAGTCGGGAGGCGGAGCGGCTGAACGAGCTGATCGACGGGCTGCTGCTGCTGACCCGCAGTGACAGCAGCGGGCTGGTGATCCGGCATCGCGATGTGGACCTGGACGATCTGGCCCGCGGCCACGGCGCACGGCTGCAAGCGACGACCGGCCACACAGTGCAGATCGATGCACCGCCGGTACGCATTGTCGGCGATACCGAAAAATTGGACCGGGTGTTGCGCAACCTGACCGACAACGCTGCACGGCACGCGACCTCGTGGGTCGGTATACGCACCGGCGCCGAGCTGTCGCATGCATTCTTGGTTGTCGAGGACGACGGCGCCGGTATCGCGGGAGCCGACCGCGCACGAGTGTTCCAGCGGTTCGTTCGGTTGGACGAGAGTCGTAACCGGGAGATCGGTGGATCCGGTCTCGGACTGGCGATCGTGTCCGAGATCGTCCAGGCGCACGGCGGCACGATCCGCGTGGGGCAGGGAGCGCGGGGCGGCGCACAGTTCACCGTGACGCTGCCCTACGCCCCGGTCGTCAGCCGGTAACCGACCCCGCGCACCGTCTGCAGGGTCTGCACATCGAACGGGGTGTCGATCTTGCGGCGCAGGTAGCCGATGTAGACCTCGACGATGTTGGCGTTGTCGCCCAACGGCAACTCCCACACCGCGTCCAGCAGGCCGGCCTTCGTCAATACCTCCCCGGGGTGGCCCATCAGGTACTCCAGCAGCGCGAATTCCTTGGGCGTCAGGTCGATCTCCACGTCGCCCCTGAACACCCGGTGCGTAACGGGGTCCAACTGCAACGAGCCGACCCGCACCGCTGTGTCCGCCCCGGTGCCCGCCCGGCGTGCCAGCGCTCGCAACCGCGCGACCAGCACGACGAAGCTGAACGGCTTGGTCAGGTAGTCATCGGCGCCGAGCTCGAAGGCGTCGGCCTGGTCCCACTCCCCGTCCTTGGCGGTCAGCATCAGGATGGGGGTCTGCGCGTCGAGCTCGCGGATGGCCTTCAACGCGTCGTACCCGTTCAAGCCCGGCATCATGATGTCCAGGACGAGCACGTCGTATGCGGTGGCACGAGCCTTCCAGACAGCCTCGCGCCCGTCATGCACGACCTCGACGGTGCAGTCGTACTCACGCAGGCCGTCGGTGATGACCCGCGCGAGGCTGCGGTCGTCCTCGGCGAGCAGCACATTCAGGTGCGGTGGCGCCGGAGTTGTCGGTGCAGGCATCGTGGTCATCTTCGGCTCAGGACTCTTCGGGTCGATGTTCTTCGGGTCGGTGTTCTTCGGGTTGGTGCGGTCGCCGTACGGCATTCAACCGGTTGCGTGTGCTGCTCTCGAAAGGGTGCAACAGCCCGGTGACCGTGAGGATAGCCGCGCCCGCGATGAGCGGGGCGCCGGTGACGTCGCCGAGGTAATGGGCGCCGAGGACCAGTCGGCTGAGCGCGACCAGCAGCAGGAAGGGCACACCGATCAGCAGGATGAGGCGCTTCATGCCGTGCTGGTGACGCAAGGCGACGGCCGCGCCGAACACGATCCCCGCAGCCAGGGCGGTATGTCCGCTCGGGAAGCTGTCGGCCGCGTGCTCCATCACCAACGAGTGGACGGCAGCGGTAGGTGGGCGCTGACGGTGCACGAGCGTTTTCGCGATGGCGACCGAGAACCACCCGACGACTGCGAGGCCGAAGAACCACCCCGCGCTGCCGAGGTCGAAGCGCCACCAGATCAGCGCAGCCAACGCGAGCAGGACGAACGGCGCGAACATCGGCCCACCGACGATATTGACGGTGCGGGACAGGTCGATCAGGAATGTGTCGCGGTGCTGGGAGATGTTGATGTCGAGTGCGTATTCACCGGTGGCGCGGGCGCCGATCGCTGTGAGCAGGAAGCCCAACAGCAGGCCGAGCACGCCGAGCGGCACGCCCCACGCGATCCATCGCATCAGCATCGGCTGGCGAGCGGTCACGATCGGTCGTTGGGTGGTCGGTGATGGAGCAGGCATGGGACGAGGGTGTCGGATGCGCGCTGTGAGGTCCCTGAGTAGTGACGGGTCATGTACGACGTCGGTGGGCAGCAGCGTCTCAAATGGTGGTCAGCCTCTGCGGTGATGCACCATCGACGGCTCAGCACGCTCACAGGTCGCATGCCGGAGGATAGCGAATTCTGTTGTCTTTTGGAAGGTTTGGCTGTGAGCGCTGCTGCTGTCAATAACGCCCCAGTTCGAAATCCGCTGTTTGCCTCGCTGATCGGGGTGGTCGCTGTCATCGTGCTTTTTCAGGCGGTATGGGCGGGCATCTTCATCCGGGAAAGCAAGGAGTACAACGCCACCTGGGTGCAGGTCCACTCCCGTGGCGCAGACCTCGCGATCCTGCTGGCGGTGGTGGCTGCCGTCGTCGCTTTCGTGAAGCTGCGCGAGCGTCAGGACCTGTGGATCGGTGCGCTGGTGCTTGCGGTCGTACTGGTGTTGGAGTCCTATATCGGCGGGCTTGTCGGTGAAAGCTCCTGGGTCACCGCGGTGCACTTCCCGCTGGCGATGGCCATCATGGGCCTTTGCGTGTGGCTTCCGTTGCGTATCCGTAGCACCCGACACTGACCCACCGGTCTCGCGATGTTGGCGTGTGGAGCGGGGCCCAGATGGCCCGCTCCGCACGTTCAAAAGCTCAGGGCTGCTCTGCCAGGAGCATTTCGGCAAGTCCGCGGTAGGTGATGAGAGTGCGCACGAGGCCGCTGGCCGCGAGTGCCTTGATCGCCGGCACCCGTTGTTCGTCGCAGGCCAGCGCCACGACGTCGCCGGCCCGCCGAAGTTGCTTCTCCGATACCGCGATCACCCGCTGCTGCAGTCCGTCACGGATGGCCTGGCCGTCGCGGTTGATGAGCAGCCCGGCGGTTTCGGCGACGGCACCTCGGGCAGCGAACAACGCCTGCTCAGCAGACGACAGAGCATCGTGCACGGTGGATTCGCCCGGCACCCACATACCGATGGCGATGACGGCCACGTCCAAACGGTCGCAGGCGGCCGAGGCCTGGGCAATGGAGTCCTTGCGGCGAAGGGCGGCCGTGATCGCGGGCTCGTCCACGACGAGTGGCGCGTGAAACATCACCGGCTGGCCGCCGACGGCGGCGGCCGCTCGACGGACGAGATCGGCGCTCTGAGCCTCTCCCGTCGCGTGTGCGACGACGCCGCACATCTGCACGACTGTGCACGGAGGCAGGCCGATGAGTTGTTTGACGAGCGCCTCGGTGGAGCGCGACCAGGCCAGCCCGAACGAGTTGCCGGACCGCACGGTGTCGGCAAGGTAACGCGCGGCGAGGGCGCCGACCTGCAGCCGCTTGTCGCCGGTCGCCGTGGACAGCACGAGGGCCCGTTTGATGCCGAGCGCCTTCGCGAGCTGCTCTGAGAGGGCCACATCGACTTCGTGCGGATCGCGGATCTCGATATGCACGAGACCGCTGGTGTGGGCGCGCTCCAGCAGCCGGGCGACCTTGAAGCGGTTGACGCCGAGCTTGTCGGCGATCTCAAGTTTGCTCTGCTGGTGCAGGTAGTACATCCGGGCGGCTTCCGTGGCCTGTCGAAGCTCCACTTCGGATCGCCAACCCTGCGCAGTACTCGTCATCAGCTGAACTCCTCGGGTCGCGTAGTCCAAGAGTGGGAGCGATCGGCAGGCTACGTCAACATTGGTGCGGCAATGCGAAGCGGGAACGCTCAAATGAGCGTTTTGGAGTCCGACTATCGGGGGCCCGCTCGTCGATACGGTGTCGGCATGACCCGAGAACTGCAGATCACCTTCGACTGTGCCGACCCGGCTGCCCTGGCGACCTTCTGGGCCGCAGCGCTCGGGTACCGGCTGGAGTCGCCGCCATCTGGATTCGACACGTGGGATGCGGCGCTGGAAGCGTTCGGAGTGCCTCGAGCACAGTGGAACTCGCGCTCAGCAATCTCTCCGATGGAGGGCAACGGCTCGCGCATCTTCTTCCAACAGGTGCCCGAAGGCAAGACGGCGAAGAATCGCCTGCACCTCGACGTACGCGCCGCGCCAGGCCTCACCGGGGTTGAGCGGATGAGCGCGCTCGCGGCCGAAGCCACCCGGCTGGAGTTGCTCGGTGCGACGACTGCCTACCGTACAGAGCCGGACGGGGCCATGGAGACGGGATTCATCACGATGTGCGACCCCGAAGGCAACGAGTTCTGCCTCGACTGACCCACCCCCGGTTTCTCCGCTTTTGGACATGCGGAACGGGGCAGATGTGCCCCGTTGCGCATGTCCAAATCGCGAGACGTCAGATGGAGAGCGGAATGCTCAGGCAGGTAACGCAGCCCTCGCGCTTCTCGAATTCACTCATCGGCACCGGTCGAGTGCGGAAGCCGAGGTCTTCCAGCTCCGCAATGGTCCGCGGTGCAGAGTCACTGATCAAAAGAGTGCCGTCGATCAGTGGTACGACGTGACAACCAGCGTCTTCGTGTACTAGTCGAGCGGTCGGCAGGGCACCGGCCTCGACGAGATCCTCGCGGTGCATCAGCATGGTGCCGTCCGGTAGCGCCGTTACCGCTGACTTCAGGTGCAGCACCCCGGTCAGTCGTACCGGTACGACAGTGCGACCCAGCGGTGCGAGGAACGCGCGTAATTGCGCGATGCCTTCGCCGTTGGTGCGACCGCCGCGACCGACGTAGACGGTGTTGCCGACCTGCAGGATGTCGCCACCATCCAGGGTGCCGGGCTCGGTGATCCGGTGGATCTGCAAGCCGAGTTCGCGCAGCGCATCCTCGGTGCCGTCGACCTCTGCGCGACGTTCCAGCGCCCCGGGCCGAGCCAGTACCGCCACGGGGCCCACGACGACTGCGGTGTCCTCGACATAGACCGCGTCGGCAAGGTCGGGCGCGTCGTCGACATATTGCAGGGCATACCCCGCGTCCTCCAGTGCCGCGCAGTAGGCCGCGTGCTGCTGTTGAGCCAGGTCGGTGTCGACCGCAACCCGATCAATGTGGGAGGTGATCCCGGACTCGAGCGCTGAACTGGTGCGACGCACCAAGGCAATAGGAGGCATTCGCCCACCCTGAGGCCAACTGGCGGTCCCCGTCAACGCGCGTCAGGCGTGATCGGTCGGCAGCATGGAGGCGAGCTGGCTGAACTGCACCCGGTCGACACGTTGCTGCGCGGCTGAGAAATCGTGCTCAGCGGTGTTGGCGTTGGGGAATGCGACGCACGCGATTCCGGCTGCCTGGGCTGAGGTGACACCGTCGATGTTGTCCTCGATCGCCACGCAGTGGGCGGCGTCGTCACCCAGGCTGCGCACCGCGTGCTGGTAGGCGTCGCCGGCGGGCTTGCGGTCCGGCACGCTGGTGATGTCCACGATCACGTCGAACATCTGCGCGGTGACCTCAGGTGTGAGCGCCTCCAGCAGGGCGGTGACGTTCTGGGTGGATGTGGTGGTGACCAGCCCTACTTTGAAACCGGCCTCCTTGGCGTCGGCAATGGTCGCGGCCACGTCGGGGCGCGCCGAAATGCCCGCGGTTGCGATGTCCTCCTGGAAGATCTGCGATTTCGTGAGGTGGACGGCCTGGGCGTCGACCTGCTCATCACGGGAGGCGGCGTAGGCGGCGATCCGGTCCGCACCCCCGCTGGCGCCGAGCATCTCCAGGTAGTCCTCGCGCGACCAGGTCCATCCCAGGTCGTGGGTGGCGAACGCCTTGTTGAACGACTCGCGTTGCAGCTCAGAGGTGTCCGCGAGAGTGCTGATGGAACCGAACAGAATGGCCGACATGGTGTTCTCCTTGTGAAGAGGAAGGAATGAGG
>JALYUK010000407.1 GCA_030853805.1 Actinomycetota bacterium
AGGCCGACGCTGCCCTGCATGATTCCGCCGTCGATGACGACGGTGTTGGCGGTCATGTAGCCGGCCTTACCAGAGGCGAGGAAGACGACCACATCTGCGATCTCAGAGGATTGCGCTATCCGGCCCAACACAGTGAGGCGATGGAGGCTATCGCCGGGCCGGACCAGGGTGCGGTTGCGTACCCCGGCACCGATGCAGGGCCGTGTTTTGGAGACCGTGTCGGACTTCACGGTCCGGGCGGGGGACCGGGTCCCGTTCGTGTTGACGTGGAACCCCAGTCACCAGGCCCTGCCGAAACCGGTCGGTCGAGAGCACGCCCTGAATGTGCTTTCCTAGACCACAAGCGGGGCCGGGGTGCCCTGCGGTCTTCGGTTCAAGTTTGGCGCGACGGCGGCAGCCCTGCAGGGCCTGCAGGGCCTGCAGTACATCAGTCAGGGCGGTTGGCGGCGGATTCGCGGGCTTAGCCTGTCTGTCCTTCGTCGCGGCTCTCGGCGATTCGGTGGGGGATCCGTAACAGCCGGATGCCGGTGACTAGGACGAGCCCGCCGACCAGGTTGCCGAACGCGGACCAGCCCAGTGCGCCCAGCCAGTCGAGATACCCGTAGTCGGCGTTGCCGGTCAATAGCCCGGCGAACATCAGGATCGAGTCCAACACTGAGTGAAAGAGTTGGGCGCCGACGAGTACGAACGACATCAGCACAGCGGCCACTAGGCGGACCCCGAGGTTCTTCGTCGCGTGCTGCATCCGAGTCAACAGGGTGATCACCGCGCCGGCCAGCACTGCGAGGAAGAACGAGCGCCATGAGACGCCGAGGTGGGCGTAGTGGGAGCCTGCCTTCACTGCTGCGGCGTGTACGTCGGGCAGCGCCACTACGATCATTCCTGCCATCGCAAAGCCCGCGATCAGATTCGCCCCTAAGGTCACGACCCACAGTCTGACCAGCTGCGCGGCAGTGCCGACTTTGGCGACCGCTGAGATCACCGGCACCAGGAAGTTCTCGGTGAACAGTTCGCTATTGGCCAGCAGCAGCGCCACGAAGCCGATCGTGAACGCCAGCGACGCGAGCAACGCATTTCCGGTCTTTGCCTCCACCACTAGGTAGATCAGCACACCGACCCCGACGTCGACGCCGCCCAGCAAACCGGTCGATAGCAATGGCAGTAGGGGCCGGTCTAGCCGGTCGTGACCTTCAGCGACCAGGCGTTCGTAGGTCTCCTCCAACACGGGGTCGTTACGAGAACCTTTCGGCGTGGAGATACTTTTGGAACCGCCTGACGGCTGGCTCACGAGCGGGACCAGGAAAGGCAACGTAGTGGCTTCATGGCCGCACGGTATCCGCCGGCGGTCCACAACTTTCGCAACGTTGCTCCACGGCCCGTCGTGGCGTTGCCCCCAACCGTGGGGCAGCAGTCGTACTGGCACACAAAACCGGCGCAGTCGAGGTAACCAGGTCTTCCAGTACTCGCGAGATGGACGCAGCTGACCGCTGACCGAGATTGTTGTGGTGTCGACCAGGTCCAATGACTGCGTCGTGCCGAGGCGGCGCAAACTATCCAGGGCCGGGCCGATGGGGGCAGCGTCTTCGTGAAAGTTGTCGAAGGGATACCGGCCGAGATGAGTACAGCCCCGGTGGTGTGGTGGAACAGCAATGAGGCGCGGGTCTCCTGCCCCGGGCGGGGTCGGGCACCGCGGGGGATTGGCGTCCAGGGCAATCACTGCCCGCTCACCGGCAACGTAGGTGCGTTCACAGTCATACCTTGATCAGTTGGTTCAGGGCGCCTGCGTCCAGACGGGTGCACAGTCTGCGCGGCGTTAACTCCTCCGACACGGAACAAGCGATCCCCAGTGCGCTCAACCGTCATTGGGCTGGTACGCACTCCTGATCGTTGGTGAGCGATCGCGCACCGGCACGAGTCGCGAGCACGCGCAGCGCCCCTGCCCGTCAACGCCGACCGGTCGCGGACACCGCGTGAAGCGGGTGGGTCGGGAACGTGGTCCAGGACCGTGAGCAGGTACCCGCCGCGCGTTTGGTGGTGATGGGTGAACGGGTCCCCCGAACTCGTTTACTGCAGGGGGAACGTTCTACGATTTGTAGGGTGAGCCAACCATTCAGTGATGCAGTCGAGGCCGTTCAGCAGGAGGCGGGCGAGCTGTTGCGACTGGTCAAACCCAAGCTACGCGGCTGGTTGCACCTGGGAATGGTGCCGCTGACGTTGGCCGCTGCGATTGTGCTGATCGCGGCGGCACCAGCTGGTAAGCCCCGGATCGGCGCCGTGGTGTTCGGTGGGACCAGCGTGTTGTTGTTCACCACGTCCGCGATCTACCACCGCGGGAGCTGGGGTCCGCGGGTGGGCGGGTTGCTGAAGCGGATGGACCACTCCAACATTTTCCTAGTCATTGCTGGCAGTTACACGCCGTTCGCACTCACCCTGCTGGACCGCTCCCAAGCGACCCAGTTGCTGCTCATTGTGTGGTCCGGGGCCGTTGCCGGAGTGCTGTTCCGGGTGCTCTGGGTCGACGCGCCGCGGTGGCTCTACACCCCGGTGTATGTCGCTCTTGGCGGGGTCGCTGTGTTCTACTTCGGTCCGTTGACGCGCGGCGGCGGAGTCGCGGTCATCACTCTCATCACGGCAGGGGGTGTGCTGTACACCCTGGGCGCCGTGGTGTACGGCATCAAACGGCCCAACCCCTCACCGCGCTGGTTCGGCTTCCACGAGGTGTTCCACACGTTCACAGTGCTCGCATTCGCTGCGCACTACATTGCGGTGTCCCTCGCGATCTACTCAGTCAGCCCGACCACCTGAGTGACAGCAGTGACGGGTGAGGAACAACCTGTTTGACTCCCCGCGCCCTTCGGGACACCGTCCGTGCGGTTCGCAGCCTGCCTGGTGTGCTTGTTTGGACCCTCGCGGACGTTGCCCTTGGTCACGTCGGGGTGACCAAGGACAACGAGGTACGGCGGTTACGGTTACTTGCCGGCCCCGCGCGAAGTGGAATCAGTCGTCGTAGGCGTCGTAGGCGTCGCGGCTACCGGCCTTGGCCAGGCCCCGGGCGATCATGTAGCCGATGGTGGGGTAGTGATGTACCGGATGGCGTCGGATGCGCTGACCGGTCAGTACCACCGTCGCCACCGTCGCCACCGTCGTCGACGACGGAGCAAGGATCGCACAGGTTGCTGCTGTTTCTCATGACCGGACCTGATCGGCGCGCCGGTGTGGTCTCGATAATGCAATTGACCCAGGGTGCTGAGCAAGCATCTGAGCGCCTCCTCGGCGTTACAGCGCTTTCGGGCAGATCAGTCCGAGACCGTTCCTGTGAGCGCGGCGTGCTCGTTCAATACGTAGCCCTAGTTTCGGACGGGCACAGGTTGCTGATCACGGTGTCCTGCGTGGCGGGGTCAGCGTGGGTGCGCTCCTGATGGC
>JALYUK010000427.1 GCA_030853805.1 Actinomycetota bacterium
ACGCAGCGCCTGGGCGAACCCGATCCGCTGCTGTTCGGCATGCGCAGCCACGCACGCCTCGGCGCGATCGCCGATGCCCCGTCGCGGCGTGTTCAGAATCCGCCGCAGACTCGCCTCGTCGGCGGGGTTGGCCAACACCCGCAGGTAGGCCACCGCGTCGCGGACCTCCTTGCGCTCGTAGAAACGCACACCGCCGACCACCTTGTAGGGCAGGCCGAGGCGAATGAACACCTCTTCCAGCGCCCGGGATGAGTTGTTGGTTCGGTAGAACACGGCCACGTCACCGAAGACTGCATCGCCTGCGTCCACCAGGCGGTCGATCTCGCCGGCGACAAATGCGGCCTCGTCGTGCTCGTTGTCACCGACGTAACCGACGATCTGCTCACCGTCCCCGGAGTCTGTCCACAACCGCTTGTCGCGACGCTCGGTGTTGCGCGCGATGACGGCGTTGGCCGCGGTGAGGATGGTCTGGGTCGAGCGGTAGTTCTGCTCCAACAGAATGGTGCGTGCATCCGGGTAGTCGCGCTCGAACTCGGTGATGTTGCGGATGGTCGCGCCGCGGAAGGCATAGATGGACTGGTCGGCGTCGCCCACGACACACAACTCTGCAGCAGGGACCTCCTCGCTGCCCCTGGTCAACTCCCTGACCAGCATGTACTGGGCGTGGTTGCTGTCCTGGTACTCGTCGACCAAGACGTGCCGAAAGCGGCGGTGGTAGTACTCCGCCACATCGGGAAAAGCCTGTAGCAGCGCAACTGTCTCACCGATGAGGTCGTCGAAGTCCAGTGCGTTGGCGGCCCGCAGCCGACGCTGGTAGTCGCGGTAAACCTCGGCGACCCGGCGCTGGATGTCCTCGCAGGCATCGTCGGCGGCGGTGTCCGGGTCGACCAGCTCGTTCTTGAGGTTGGAAATGTGCGTGGCCAGCGAGCGGGCCGCGTAACGCTTGGGATCGAGGTCCAGGTCGCGAGCAACCAGGGTGATCAGCCGCCGGGTGTCGTCGGAGTCGTAGATGGAAAAGGAGGACGTCAACCCCGGCAGGTGCTGTGCCTCTCGGCGAAGGATGCGCACACAGGTGGAGTGGAAGGTGGACACCCACATGTTCCGCGCGCGGGTGCCGACCAGCGCAGCCACGCGTTCCCGCATCTCGGCGGCAGCCTTGTTGGTGAAGGTGATGGCCAGCACCTGCCCCGGCGCTACCCCGCGCTCGGCCAACAGATAGCCGATCCGACGGGTCAGCACCGCCGTCTTGCCGGACCCGGCACCGGCCACGATCAGCAGTGGTGAGCCGGCGTGCAGCACAGCATCCCGCTGCGGGGCGTTGAGACCCGCCAACAGGTCAGCGGCAGAGTTCGGGGACGGGGCGGGAGCGAGTGCGGGAACGATGTTCATCGTCTGTCCACGTTACCGCCGGGGGCCGACACCTTTCGCCGCGTGGCACACTGAGGCCGTGCACAGCGCCTGGCGATTTTTTTACGGGTACCGGATTCCGGTGCCCGTGGCCTGAGCACAGCCCCACGAGCCCCGCGGTCCGCATCCGGATCCGGGGCTCTGTCGGTGAGCGGCCCGCGGTACCGGGAGCATCCGCGGTGGTTGGACCCCACAGAGGAGCACACCATGACCAATCCCAGCGGCACATCATCATCGACTGCGCCCAACATCGACATCGACACGTTGCGTCTGGAGATCGACCAGCTCGATCGCACCATCCTCACGGCCATCCAGCGACGCACCGAGATCTCCCACGCAATCGGTGCGGCCCGGATGGCCTCCGGTGGTACCAAGTTGGTGCACGTCCGCGAGATGGCCGTGCTGCAGCGTTTCAGCGAGCTCGGCCCGGAAGGTCGTCAGCTCGGCATGCTCCTGTTGAGCCTCGGCCGCGGGCGGTTGGGCCACTAGCTCGGCCGATCGACTCCACCTTCGGGCAGAATGGCAGCATGGTCAACATCATCGCCGTCGTCCTCGCTCTGGCCGCCCTGGTCGCTTCGCTCGCGAATGCGGGATACCTGGGGCTGCTGGGCTCCGCCGCTAACAAGCGGGCGGGTGGCGGTGAGATCAGTACCTACGTCAAGTCCCGCCTGCCCATTGCCGCGGGGGCAACTGTCGCCGCATTGGTGGCGCTGCTGTTCTCCCGAGGAGGCGCTTTTCTGGACGTCCTGGCGATCCTGCTGGCCCTCGGCAGCGGCGGGGTGGCCATCAGCGCACTGCAAGGTGTCCGAACACATTTCGCCAGCCGCTGATGATGGAGCGGCTCATGCGGGGTGCCTCATCGACTAGCCTCGGCAGCCGTGGCAGATCAGACGAGCGGTAACCGGTCGCAGGCGCCCGGATACCTCGTCGCGGGACGGTACCGGCTGATCTCCCGCATCAGCCGCGGCGGCATGGGCGCGGTGTGGTTGGCCCGTGACGACCTGCTCGGTCGGGAGGTTGCCCTCAAGCAGGTGCTCCCCCAACCCGGCGCGGACGCCACCCAGGCCGGCGAGCAGCGCGAACGCTCCTTGCGGGAGGGTCGGATCGCTGCCCGGCTGACCCACCCGCACGTCATCGCCATGTATGACGTGGCTTTGGACGGTGGTGAGCCATGGCTGGTGATGGAGTATCTGCCCTCCCAGAGTCTGGCGGCGGTGCTCAAGGCCAGGGGTCCTCTACCGGCCGCCGAGGTCGCCCGCATCGGTGCTCAGCTCAGTGACGCACTGGCGGCCGCACACCAGGTCGGCATCGTGCACCGCGATGTGAAGCCGGGCAATGTGCTCATTGCCGAGGGTGGCGACGGGTCGCAGACGGTCAAGATCACCGACTTCGGCATCTCCCACGCCTACGGTGACGTCACCCTTACCCAGACCGGAATTCTGCACGGCACGCCCGCCTACCTCGCGCCCGAGGTGGCCCGCGGCGGCGACCCGACCCCGGCCAGTGACGTCTTCTCGCTCGGCGCGACGCTGTTCACCGCGGTGGAGGGCAGCCCGCCGTTCGGGTTCGGCGACAACACGATCGCCCTGCTGCACCGGGTCGCCCGTGGTGAGGTCACCAGCCCCCAACGCGCAGGGCCGATGACCACGACGTTGCTGCACATGCTCGAGCCGAATCCCGAACACCGACTCACCATGAGTCAGGCCCGGAATGAGCTCACGACGTCGAGGATGGGGGTACACGGCTATCCCGCAACCGCCCAGATTCCGTCGCCGGTGCCCGACACCGTCCAGCGTACCCGCGTCGCCCCCGGCTTCGCGGCACCGTCCGCGGGCCGCCGCCGTCCGCTGGCCGGATGGATCGCGGCTGGGGTCGTGGCGATATTGCTGTTGGTTGTCGCCGTGGTGAGC
>JALYUK010000452.1 GCA_030853805.1 Actinomycetota bacterium
CATCCAGGTCTATGGGTTGACGCGCAGCGGGCGGGTTGGCGTCCAACCGGGCTAACGCGAGGAGATCATCGACGAGGTGGGCAAGTCGTTCGGTGTCGGTGAGCATTCCAAGGGACCGGTCGGTGTCGGTCGCAGTGTCTGGGTGTAGGACCGACACCTCTAACTGTGTCTGTAGGGCCGCGATCGGACTGCGTAGCTCGTGAGCTGCATCGGCGACGAACTGTCGCTGCCGATCTGCCGAGGTCTCGATGCGGGCCAGGTGATTGTTCTGAGTCCGCAGGCAGCAGCCCGCCTACGGGCTCGTTTTATTCGAGACCCGCAGCTAGACCAGGGCCAACGCCTTGACCAGCGCCGTTCGCCTAACCCTCAGGATCAGATTGAAAACAACTCTGTCCTCGTGCGTGAGATCAAGGTGCTGGAGGACGGGTGGGTCCATGCGTACATGACGTTCTCTGCCTCCAGAAGCACCCGCGAACGGGTCGATCTCCTTCTACCGATGCAGGACGTCGTGGCTATCTATTCCGATACCACCGTCACCAACAACCTCCTCGATGACCAAATGAATGATGGGTACCGACACGAAACCACCCGTCGCGATGATGCCTTCCAGCAGGAGTGACGCGACTGCGGTTTCGGCCTGCGTGAAGCCCTCCCAGAGGACTAGGCGGCCGATCTCTCGGTCGAGCTGGTCGAGGGGCCTCCGGGGCCTCGTGCATTCGGTCGCTGGCCATCTCACTCGCGCCCGTATGTTGCGGCGCGTCGCTGAGTTCCCCTCGCAGCTTCTGCCGGGAGCGGGGAGCGTGGCGAGATGGCGTCCCAGGCGGACCTTCGTCCCTGTTCAGGGAATGTGTGGTGCTCGATAATGACAATGTTTTCGAGGCTGTCGTGTCATGAGACGGAGCAGAGATGTTGGTCGGTGAGATCATGACGAGCCCGGCGTTCACGGTCCGTGACGACGCCCGGCCCCTGGTCGCGGTGCAGGAAGTGGCCCTCCTTCGGGAGGTTAGGGCTGTCCGGCTGCTGCGCTCCCAGAGCATTAGTTCGCGACGTGCGCCCTGGTGATCCCAGCGCGATGGGGGACCGTCACATGCCTCGTCGCTCGAACAGATTAGATGTCGCTGCCCTGACCACTGGCACGGTACGCCAGGCGGTGAGCGTGCGGTGAGTAACAACTTGATGCTGGCCTTGGTGGTGGTGACGGCGTTGGCGTTCGACTTCACCAACGGTTTCCACGACACCGGCAATGCAATGGCGACGTCGATCGCGACCGGGGCTCTGCAACCGAAGGTTGCGGTGGGTCTGTCCGGCGTCTTGAACCTGGTCGGGGCATTCCTGTCATTCAGCGTCGCCGCCACGATCGCCAGTGGCCTGGTCGTCACGCATGTGGTGACGTTGACGGTTGTGTTCGCGGGGCTGGTGGGCGGCATCGCATGGAACCTAACCACCTGGTATCTGGCAATCCCGTCGAGCTCATCACACGCCCTGATCGGTGGGGTGATCGGCTCGACGATCGCTGCTGCCGGACAGTCCGCAGTGCAGTGGAAGGGGCTGGTGTCCAAGGTCCTGCTCCCCGCGGTGTTGTCACCCGTGATCGCCGGGGTAGTGGCCGCGATCGGGACTTACCTGGTGTACCGGATCACCCACGGCATCGACAGCCGGACCCGGAACCGCGGGTTCCGGATCGGCCAGATCGGCTCGGCCTCGATGGTGTCCCTGGCGCACGGGACGAACGACGCCCAGAAGACGATGGGCATCATCACCCTTGCCCTAATCGCGAACGGGTCGCTCGCCACAGGCGTCAAGGCACCTACGTGGGTAATCGTCAGCTGCGCTGTCGCGATCAGCGCCGGCACCTACTTCGGCGGTTGGCGCGTCATCCGCACCATGAGCAAGGGACTGGTGGAGATCGACCCACCCCAGGGGCTCGCCGCAGAGACCGCGTCCGGGGCAATTATCCTCGTCTCCTCACACTTCGGGTACGCGCTGTCGACCACTCACGTGGCCACAGGCTCGATCCTGGGCAGCGGGGTTGGCAAGCGCGGTGCGGAGGTCCGCTGGCACGTCGCGAGGCGAATGGTCCTTGCCTGGTTGCTTACCCTGCCCGCCGCGGGCGCCGTCGGTGCCGCCGCCTATGCCGTCCCCTTCGCATTGGGAGAGACAGCCGGTATGGTTGTTTTGTTCGTGTGCCTCTTGGCTGGCGGTGCCGCAGTGTTCGCGGCTGCACGCCGGGACGCGGTCACTGCGGCGAACGTCAACACCGACTGGGACGACCGGGGCACACGCGCCACCAGTCATACACCTGGACCCGTCGAGCCCTCGGAACCGCCGCAGACGGGATCAAGCACATGAACTCCTGGATCAACCTCAGCGCTGTCGCCAAGGTGTTCGTGGTCGGTTTGATCGCTGGTGCCGGGCTGCCGGCCCTGTTCGCCATCGGCCTGCGCGGGCTGGCGGCCGCTGGAGCCGGGGACGGTACCCATCCCGGTTCTGAAGCCAAGGGCCGCCTCCCGCGCCGCCGCGTGACCGGCATCGCGCTGGCGGCGGTCTGTTTCCTGATCATCCTGATCTGCGCGGTCTCCGGCATCGCTTTGCTGGTCAGGGGTTGATGACCATGGCCTTGGCGCGTTCCGTTCAGTCCATAGTGATGTTCCTGCGCGAGGGCTACCCGGAAGGGGTCCCCGCCCACGACTATCAACCCCTGTTCGCCCTGCTGCGCCGCCAACTCTCACCCGACGAGGTCGCCCTGGTGGCCCGCGAGCTGGCCGCCACGGGCGATGCAGCCACTGCCGAAGCCATTGAAGCCACCATCCGGAGCGCCAGTACCGTCGTGGCTACCGACGCCGACATCGCTCGTGTCCAGGCACACCTCTCCGCGGGTGGTTCGACTGCTACCCCACCCGCGCTGTAGCCCGTCGTGGCAAAAATCAGCGACGTCGTCGCTCCGAGCGGGGACACCGGTGCCGCGAAGGCTTTCCGCTTTTCCCTGTTGCAAGGCGTGTTGCCGCTCACGGTGCAGCGCGTCCCTAGCGAAGTGCTGGCCGGACTGAGTCTTGCGGCGCTCGGCATCCCTGAAGTCCTGGGTTACGCGCGCATCGCCGGCATGCCGATCGAGACCGGGCTCTACACCCTGCTCTTGCCGATGGCGGTCTTCGCCGTACTGGGCTCCTCCCGTCACTTGGTCGTGGGTGCCGACTCCGCGACGGCCGCCATGTTGGCGGCCGGCGTCGCAACGCTCGCGATACCGGGGTCACCCCGTTATGTGCAGCTCGTCGCTCTCGTTACGCTCGTCACGGGTGCGTTCCTGGTGATCGCTCGGGTGGCCCGCCTCGGGTTCTTAGCGAACTTCCTGTCCCGAACTGTCCTGGTCGGCTTCCTTTC
>JALYUK010000467.1 GCA_030853805.1 Actinomycetota bacterium
AGTACACCCGATTCGCCCGTCCGCCCGAGTATTCGTCCCGTTCACCGATCGCCTACCGGCTATGTGTCGCGGCGAGGTGGTGCCCATGATTGCTACGTGGATTGCGGCGCGAGCTTGGCCCCGTCAACAGGCGACGTAGATCAGGTTTTCTTGGTGGACTGGGACGCTCTCATAATCGAGAAGCAAACGAGGCCAGCAACACTCATCACGAGCTGAGGCTCGTGTTCCACCCGTCCATCAGCGATAGAAATGCCAAAATCACGATGATGCACACCGCGCTGAAGCCAATGAAAACTTCCCAAAATCGCTTCACGGTCTCACACTAACTACCGCGCGAGCCCGAGACACTCGACGCACGTTCCATAGGGTTGCTTCACCGCTCATGGATCGGTGACCGGTGATGACGCCGAGCGGGTGACCTGCGGTGGTGCGATTCGAGGGCGACGATCACGATGGTCGTCGACCTCACCCCAGTTGCGTCAGTGCCTTGCCCGCGTTCCTGCGTACGGCGGCCGACGGGTGATCCATCTGCACATCGAACAGCGGTCGCAAAAAGGACGCCGCCACGTGCCCCGAACGACCGAACCTGAGCAGGGTCTTCATCACGTTGCTGGCGACAATCCAGTTGACGTCGGTGGTCGCGATCCGCTGCAGCAACCAGGCAACCGCCCGCCGCCGTTGAGATGGCGTGAGATCAAGCTCGTCGAGCAGCTGGGCCACATGCCACTGCACCGACGATTGTTCACGGTGGGCAAGATCATCGAGAATGCGCTCCACGAACGGCAAGCCGATCTGCGGCTGGGCGGCGACGACCTTCTCGAACGTGTCTACTGCCCGCATCCGCACCCAGGCGTCGTCGTCGCTGATACACGCGAACAGCTCCTCGACCCGTGCGGGGTCCTGCCGCAACAGCTCGACTAGCTCCCCGGCCCGGCCGAGCGAGTTTCGGTGACCGCCAATCAACAGCATGTCGCGGAATGACTCCACAGCCGTACCGTAACGCGACTGCTCGCGCGGCGCAGGACGCGGCTGCCCTCATCGCCGGTCCACCCGTGTCATCGTCAAGGGGAGAACGCTCCCGTTGACCAAGCGTCGAGCGTCGGTGAGCCTGACTCGACCCCGTCTCGCGCCAATCGGCACTCCAACGCAGCAGATTCCTGGTCGCGCGGAATCGACACAGCGGGATCCTGGTGCTGTCGCGCAGAGCCATCCCGTCCCGGTCAATAATCGGACGGGATCCTCGTCCGGTCACCTGCAGTGGACTGTTGCAGGCCGTGCCATATCGGTGACCTCTCCGAAGCAACTCGGCCGCGAGGGGGGTCAGCCTCGAGGTGTGTCTCGACCGCTCGATCGCCGTGTCCGGTTCCTCTTGCAGGGTCAGCGATGAGTGGTTCTACAAGCTCCTTTTGGGTGGGGTGGGGTGGGCTTCATCGATGTGGAATCTGTGGCTCGTACCGTTGAACCGGTGGTCAAGTCCCGAGGGGAGGCCTTGACTGCACGGTCGATCTCTGTTGGCCTGGGTCCAACGAGGGAGTTCACCATGACAGGGTTCGAGGCAACCGCGCGCACTCAGATCGCTGCCTCATCGCAGCGGGTATGGACGGCAATGACCGACCCCGACCAGGTGGCCCAGTACATGATGGGTTCGCGAGTCGAGAGCGACTGGAAGCCGGGTAGCGCGATCACCTGGTCTGGTGAGTGGGAGGGCAAGCCCTACCAAGACAAGGGTGAGATTGTGGCGGCCGAGCCGGGTCAGCTCCTTGAGGTAACCCATTACAGCCCACTGACCGGCGAAGAAGATCAGCCCGAGAATTACCACACGATGCGCTACGAGTTGTCCCGTACGGGGAACGGCACTGTGGTCTCCCTTATCTAGGACGGCTGCGAGAGCCCAGAGCGGGCCGAGCAGTTTGGGCGAAACTGGCAGGCCATGTTGGATGGTCTGAAGAAGGTCGCCGAAACCGCTTAAGCGGGCCACACTCGCCCGGTCCGCTGCCGGATAGTCGTGCAA
>JALYUK010000478.1 GCA_030853805.1 Actinomycetota bacterium
TGCTACCGGCAGCCCTTCACGCAGCCCCTCCCAGAAAGCCAAACGAACACTCAACGGCGACCACGGTCGACCCATCGACGACACCCCATAAAACTCAGGGTGTTGCACTCACCACCTGAATTCGCCTCATGTTCTGAGATGCTTTGTGAGACGCTTCGGAGATGTCGCGTACACGAGGTTCGAGCACCGTCGGTTACGTCCGGGTGTCCTCGATCCCACAACACACCCAGCTGCAACTTGACGCCCTCGAGCAGGCCGACTGTGTGCGGGTATTTGAGGACAAAATCTCCAGCCGCGTGGCCCACCGGCCCGGGCTGACAGGAGCGTTGGACTTCCTGCGCGCTGGGGACACCTTGTGCGTCTGCAAACTGGATCGGCTCGGTCGATCGGTGAAAGAAGTCCTGACTCTTGCCGATGATTTGCATGACCGCGGTGTCGGCTTGCGGATCCTGACTGGGCGCCTGGCCGGCACGTACGCGCCCAGTGGTGAGGGGAAGTTCTTCTTCACGATGATGGCTGCGTTTGCCGAGCTTGAGCGGGACATGCTGCACGAACGCACCATGGCCGGCCTTGCTGCTGCCCGCGCCCAGGGCCGCGTCGGGGGCCGGCCTGCGGTGATGGACGCCGACAAAATTGCGGCCGCGACCGCCCGACGCGTCAAGGGGGAAAGTCCCACCCAGATCGCTAAAGCCCTTGGGGTCTCCCGTGCGACCGTTTACCGGTACTTGCCCGAGGCCTCCAGCTAAGGGGCGATATCAACGCGATGCCGAGGAGGTTTTCGCGGTGGTTGTCCTTCGCCGACGTCGCGCTGCGCGTGGTGACTCACCCCGGCGGGTGTGCTCAGAATCTGGAGTGTGCCGCCGGGGTGAGTGGGTTCCCGCTTGTCGGGCGGGCGAGGTGTTAGGAGCGGGGCAGGATTTTGGAGTGTTCGCGTCGGACGGCTTGTAGTTGGTCGGGGTTCAGGCCGAGTTGGTCCAGGATGGTGGGCGCGATTTGGGTGGTGTTGACGGTGGACCGCACGGTTGTTCCTCGCGTGGTGCCTGGTTGGGCGACCAGGAGTGCGACGTTGCGGTCTGCGGGGTTGTCCCCGCCGTGTTCGGCGATTTTGCTGACGCCACCGGTGTAAACCACTCCGGGTTGGGCGATACCGATCAGGTCTGGTGCGTGGGCGTCATCGGCGGGTGCGCCGAGTAGTTTGTCCGCGGCCCGGCCGGTGTAGACGCGGGTCAGCCCGGACGCGGACACGGTGGTGGAGTGCACGCCCTTGGGGTCTTTGATTCGGTTCGCTGGGGCGGTGTGAGTCAGCAGGTACTGCTTGGTGAAGGACTGGGCGGCGCTGCTGCGGTCAGAGAGCCAGATCAGCATCCCGTCGTCGTTGACGGAGAAGGTGACCAATGGTTTGGCGCCCTGGTGCTTGGTGGCCCATTTCTTGTTCAGTGAGTTGATGATCGCGCCATCATCCACCCGTCGAAGGGTTGCCGGGTTTTGGGGTGCTTGCCCGTGTTTGGCCGAGATGATGATGGTGGTGCTTCCTGCGAGCCCGTCCCGGGAGATCCGGGCGACCATTTGCCCGACCTGGTGGTCCACGTACCCCAGCGCCCGTTGTAGGAGCGGGCCGGGCCGGCCGTTGGCGGTGTACCCCCCGGCCAGACCATCGGAGCTCGGCAGCTTCTGGGCGGTGGACACGGTTTGGAAGTTCATCCCGAAGATTGCCGGTGTCCCGACGTGGGCGGTTCCTTGGTGGTTGCGCCCGTCGATCTCGTTCAGTACGGCGGCGACTTTGGTGCCGTCGTATTCCTGGGTCAGGGCATTGTCTTTGCTCCAGTCGTCGCCGCTTTTGTCGGCGATGCTGTTGATCTCGGGCGTGGACAGGTCCTGCACGCCGGTTCCGGAGGGTCCGCCAAGGATTTCGTACGCGGCGTGTTTGTCAGACCACGCGGTCCGTAGGTTATGGGCCCGGGCCACGTCGAAGATGGTGTTGACCCGCAGATAGTTGTGCGGGTACATCGGCAGACACGTCGCTGGGTCCACCGGGAGTGAGGCAGGGTTGATCAGGGACTGGGGGTTGGGTGTCATCGCCAAGATCGCCCGGGTGATGGCCGGCGCGTTGGCCAAGGTCTGCGCGCGTGTGTTCGTCGCGAGTGCTTTCAGAGCGGGGGCTTTCAGGCCCTGACCGGCGTCCAGGGTGATGGGGTTTTGGGACCGGTCGATTTGCTCGGTCCAGGGGACCTCGGTACCGGGTGTGGCGGTGGAGCAGTCTTTGGTACCGGGTGGGTCCAACTGGTGGTCGTAGGTGTCGTCGTAGTACACCCCGGTCGTGCCGGGCCCACCGCCGGTGGCTTGGGCGACCATCCCCGGAAAGGAATCCGAAGGGAACGTCGTCTGTGCGTGGGTGTAGTCCGTGCCGCGTTTCACGAGGGTGGCCAGGGCTGATCGGGGGTGCGCGGCGACGTAGTAGGCCAGGTCGTTCGCGTGCAGGCCATCGACGGAGAGCAGCAGCACATGTCGCGCGTGGTGGCTGATAGGGCTGGCGTGCGCGGCCGGTATGGCTGCGACTGCGGTGACACCTACGATGGCCGCGCCAGCGACAGCCGCGACCTTGGAACGAGAAGACATGAAAACTCCGATACGAGGGGGAACATGGGCAACCAGTACGGTCGCCGTACCGGTGATCCGCGCCCCAAACCCCGGGCAAACATGCCATGAACAGGCCCCGAATCTTTGACGATCCACCACAAGTCACCAGCGCACGAAGGCACGCCCGCGACGAGCATGCACGGCCGGCTAACGCGCTCATTAGCGAGAGTCAACGCTAAAAGAAGCTCGTAATATCCATCCCCTATTGCTTCGCGAAAAGTAGAGAAATGGCGCGTTCGCTTCGCCTTTGTCCCGTTGCAAAGTGCATTGGTATTTCAATGGCGACTGCCACCTCAACGAAGGTCGGGGCAAGCCCTCCGCACGGTGGTCAGGCTATATCTTCGGGCCGAAGCCGAAGTAGACGATCTGATCGGCGTCGGCGCCGTTGTTCGAGTTGGGTTCGAGGACGACAGCCTTCTTCTGGTCCCGGGTTCCGTTGTAGGTGGCCGCGAAACTGTATGTACCGGGCAGCATCTCGGTCTGCACGATGTTGGGGTTGTTCGGATCCTTGTGGTGATCGGGCGCCATATGCCGTCCGCGTAGTACGACGCCGATCCGCTGTTCCCTTTGGCGTCGGTGGTGCCGTTGACTGACAAGATCTGACCGACGTGCCCGTTGTTGTCCGAGCCCTGCAGTTCGATATTGACCGTTGCGGCCGACGTGTTCGCGTCAGTGGCGCGAATGTCATCCAGACCGATACTGCCCGGTTTGGTGTAACTGGCGGTCTTGTTGAGGTAGACGTAGAACTGCGTAACACTTTTCAGTTGCACTGCAGTTGGGGGACTCGCCAACGGACGCGCGCGATGGCCCGGTCCTGAAAGAGACGATCAGCGACTCGATTCAGGGCGAGGTGGGGCCTGCTGATGTTGTCTTTGGCAGGGGTGGGCTTGTGGTGTCCGTCGTCGTCGGGGCCACCGAGCTCGTGCTGGGGGAGGGCGCAAGGGGAGGGCCACCCGGTATCGAGGTCGTGAGCGAAAGCCCGCTCGTCGGCAGCTGCGTCGATGGTGTCGGTGCGCCGGTGCGCGTTCGGGGCATTGTGGGCGGTGGCGTGCCGGCGTTGGATGACTGGTAGGTGGGCTGTGCTGGGCTGCGGCCGGGATTCACCGGTGGGGCCGGGCGCACCCACAGGTAGAGCATGAACACGGCGAGAAATACCACCAGCAGCACCATGGTGGACCGGCGCGGCCACGACAGATCCGGCCCTGACAGGCCTGGGGGTAAGCGCATCAGCCTGCCTCCGTGGCCGGGGTTGGGCCGGCGTCTGCTGAGACGGTCACGCCGGCCTGGGCGAAGGCGTCGGTGATATGTGCGCGCAGGGCCCGGCTGACTTCGAACTGGCGACCTGGTTGGGTGCGGGCAATGACCCGGATCAAATAATGGTCCACTTCCAGGGATTCGATGCCGGTGACGGTTGGTTCGTCGAACAGCAGCGGGTGCAGTGCCGGGTCGGCGAACGTGGC